>DRKG01000146.1 GCA_011051855.1 bacterium
CAGCAGGCGCGCGATCAGCTCGACCGCCTACTGAGCGATCCGCCGCGCCTGCCCGCCGACAATCCGGAGGGCAAGCTGCGCGATCCGCAGTGGGCCGGTGTGCGCCGGGACTCGCAAACCGCACCCGAAGCCGACACGGAGGCCGGCCGACAAGCGCTGGCCGAGGTCGGCAAGCGCGCGTCCCAGCTCGCCGGGCAGCGCAACCGCGAGGCCAACGAGATCAACGTTCGTGCATCGCAGGCGCTGCGCAAGGCTGCGGCGGAGCTGGCCGAACGCATGCAGGCAACGGCGCCGACGGACAAGAACGGCGACGAGACCGCGCGCGCCGTCGACTCCGTCGAGGAGGCCGCGAAGAAGCTGGCCGAAGCCGAGCAAGCCGTTCTTGCCGGCGACACCGAACAGGCGCGCGAGCGCGTCGAACAGGCGCTGTCGGCGCTCGACCGGGCGCGCGCCCGCCACCGCCGTGAGCATCCGGACGCCGCGCGCAATGCCGATCGCATGGCCGCGGACGCGCACACCGCCGCCCAGGAACTCGCCAACGCGCCGCTACAGGAGCAGGCCGAACGCGCTGCCGCCGAACAGCTCGAACGCGCCCGGCAGGCCCTGCGCGACGTCGCGGACCGCGTGCAGGCGGCGCGCGACCGGGGCCACCGCCCCGATGCCGAAGCCGGCACGAAGCAGTCGCGGCAGGCACTCGAAAGCGCCCGGCAGACCCTGCAGCAGGCGCTCGCCGAGGCGGCGCAGGACAACCGCCGGGAACTCGACGACGCGGCAGCGCGCCAACAAGAGCTGGCCACCCAAGCCGACCAGGCCCGAAAGCGGCTGCAACGGGCCGCCGAGGACGGCGAGATCAACGCGCGCCAACAGCAAGCCGCGCAGAAGGCACTCGACCGCGCCCAACGCGACATGCAGCGCGCCCGAGCGAGCCTGCAGCAGGGCCGGCAGGCGCAGGCTTCCCAACAGCAACAGGCCGCCGCCGACGCGCTGCAGCAGGCCCAACAGGCGCTGCAGGAGAACCGCGAACCGAGCGCCGCCCAGGCCGAACGCATGGCCCAACAGGCGCAGCAGCAGCAACAGCTCACCGAGGACATCATCCGGTTGGCGAAGGAACTCGAAGAGCGCCAGAACCGCGACGCCGAGCGCGCCGTGCAGGAAGCGGCCGACGCTTCGCGCAAGGCCGAACGCGCCCTGCAGCAGGGCGACGTCGACGAAGCCGAGCGCCAACAAGAGCGGGCGCGCCAGAAACTCGACGAAGCCTCGGACCAGCTCGAACAGGAGAAGGACCGCTACCAGGATCTGCGCCAGGAGGAACTGCTGTTCCGCATGAAGGACGAGCTGACCGCGTTCCTCGCCAAGCAGCGACCGATCAACACGGCCACCCGAAAGTTCCAGGAGACTGCGGCCAAGGGCCGGCTGTCCCGCCCGGCGCGCCGCACCGTCAACGGACTCGGCGAAGAGGAGCAGACGCTCGCCGGCAAGCTCGAGTTCCTGGTCAACGCACTGACCGACGAGGGCAACCTGGTCTACCGCTCGGTGCTGACCGCCAACCACGAAGACCTGCGCGAGATCGCGCGCCGGCTCGCCGGACGTTCGCCGGACGTCGGCTCGTTCACGACCCTGCTGCAAGAAGACGTCGTGCGCCGTTCGGAGCAGCTACTGCTCGCGCTCGAACGCGAGCAGCAACGGCGCGAACAGGAACGCGAACAACAACAGCAGCAACAGCAGCGCGGCGAGAACAAGTTTTCCCCGCAGCAGCAGGCGCTGGTCTCCCTGATCGCCGAACTCGAGATGCTCAAGCAACTCGGCGAGGACACGCAGAAGGCCACCGACAACCTGCGCACGCTGATCGAACTGCGCGGCGACGACGACGTCAGTGAAGCCGAGATCGCGATGATCCAGCGCCTCGGCCACCGCCACAGCGAGATCACCCGACTGTTCCAGGAGATCAAGGCTCGCGTCGAGCAAGCCCTGCACCCAGACGAAGACGACGGCGGCGAAGGCCACTGAGCGAGGAACCAGGCATGACCATCAAGACCACGTGGATCGCGCTCGCATTGGCGCTGCCGACCGTTCGGTTGGCGGCCCAGGGAGACCCGGCTCGGGAGATCCAGCAGATCGCCGAGGCGATCGAACGCCAACTCACCGAGATCGACCGTCTGCTACAGGAATCGAGCAAGGCCGGCGCCGAACGCAGCCGGCCGAAAGAACTGCTGGATCAGGCCATCGAGCAGCACAAGTCGGCGACCGACGGCATCGAAAAGCTGATCGAGAAGCTGAACGAGATGAAGAACCAAAGCTCGAACAGCCAGAGTCAGGGGCAAAACCAAGGCCAGCAGCAAAGCCGCCCGGACCAACAGCAGGGCCAACCGCAGGGGCAAGGCAGCTCGCCGCGCCGCGAGAACCAGAACCCGGACTTCGTCCCGCAGCCCGAGCAGGGCCAATCGCAACCCCAACCCGGGGAACAAGAACCACAGCCGCAACCGCAACCGCAACCCGGAGAGAGCCAACCGCTGGGGAGCCGCGACCTGCGCGACGGCGGCCAGAATACGAAGGGCCAAAGCCCGCCGGACAACGCCGTCGACAAAGGTGCGCGCGGCACCGGCGCGGGGCAATGGGGCAACCTGCCCCCCTATCTGAACTTCCTCAAGAACCGGGGAGCCACCCCGAAGGTGCCGGAGAAGTTCCGGAAGTACTACGAGGCGTACCTGAAGAACAAGAGCAGGGGCCGCCGCCAGAACTAGTCGACGCACGCCCGCGGAACCCAGTGCGCGCTGGCTTGCCTATGGGGTCATCATCCTTTCGGAGCCTCGTGACTCCTATCTGGGTGCCTACTTTTCAGGGGCAGGATCACGATGCCCAACAGCGGGTTTGACCGCAGCAACGACTCGCAGCATCGTGAACGGGCGGCGCTCGACGCCGCCATCGGCCCCGCCCGTCAGGTCTTCGATCATGCCCAAACCCACCCGTCGTCAGTTCCTCGCCTCCACGTCCACGGCTGCGCTCGGCAGTGGCCTGTCCGCGTCGATGGTGCCCAACGTGCACGTCGGCGGCCGCAACGAGATCCGCATCGCGCTCGTCGGCTGTGGCGGCCGCGGTACGGGCGCTGTGGCGCAGTTGTTCCACACCAAGGGACAGACGCGACTGGTCGCGGTCGCCGACGCGTTCCGGCACAAGGCGGTGCAGGCGGTCGAGAGCCTGCGCAAGCACGCCGCCGACAAGGTCCTGGTCAAGCCCGAGCACGTGTTCGCCGGGCTCGACGCCTACAAGCAGGCGATCGACAGCGACTGCGACCTGGTGGTGATCGCGACCCCGCCAGGCTTCAAGCCGCCGCAGTTCGACTACGCGGTGGCCGCGAACAAGCACATCTTCATGGAGAAGCCGGTCGCCGTCGACGCGCCCGGCGTGCGTCGCGTGCTGGCCGCGGTCGAGCGCTCCAAACAGCAGAACCTGATGGTCGGCATCGGTCTGCAGCGCCGCCACGAACCCAAGTACAAGGAAACCATCCAGCGCGTGCACGACGGCGCCATCGGCGACGTGATCCTGTCGCGCGTCTACTGGAACGGCGGCGGCATCTGGTACCGCAACCGCGAGCCCGGAATGACCGAGATGGCCTTCCAGTGCAACAACTGGTACCACTTCAACTGGGTCTGCGGCGACCAGATCGTCGAACAACACATCCACAACCTGGATGTCGGTTGCTGGGCCAAGAACGCCTATCCGGTCAAGTGCAACGGCATGGGCGGCGGCGAGATGCGCATGGGCGGCGACCGCACCAAGTCGCAGATCTTCGACCACACGTTCTGCGAATACACATTCGCCGACGGCAGCAAGATGTACAGCCAGGGCCGCCACCTGCGCGGCGGCTGGAACAACGTCAGCGAACACCTGCACGGCACCAAGGGCACCGCGGTGCCGGCCGGTCGCATCGATGCGGACAAGCGGTGGCAGTTCCAGGGAAGGAGCCCCGGCGGCCACCAACAGGAGCAGCACGACCTGATCGAGGCCCTGATGGCGGGCAACATCTACAACGAAGGCGAATACGGCGCCCGGTCGACGTTCTGCGCGATCCTCGGGCGCGAAGCCTGTTACTCCGGCAAGGAGATCCAGTGGGACGACCTGCTGCAGCGCGGCCGCGAACTGGCCCCGGGCATCGACGACTACACGATGGATTCCGAGCCGCCGGCGATGCCGGGAGAAGACGGCCGCTACCCGGTGCCGGTGCCCGGGCAGTACGACCCGTTCGCGTAACGGGCCTTTCGCACGATCGGGCGCATGGCCGCGTCAGTGGTAGCCGTCGCCGGCCAGGACCGGTTCCCGGCGCGCGCCGATGTTCACGCAGATCGCCAGCGCCAGCAGCATCGCCAACGTCGAACTGCCACCGTAGCTGAGTAGCGGCATCGGCAGACCGGTGCTCGGCACCAGCCAACCGCAGACCGCCACGTGGAACAGACTCTGCGTTCCGAACCACGTCGCGACCCCGACGCAGACCAGCTTGCCGAAGCGCTCGCGCGTGCGCATCGCGATCGCCAACAGGCCCAGCACCAACGCGGACACCAACCCGAGCACGAGCAGGCAGCCGAGGAACCCGGTCTCTTCGCCGACCACGGCAAACACGTAGTCCTCGCTGCGATAGGGAAGGAAGTCATAGCGATTCTGCGGACCCTGGCCGAGGCCGAAGCCGAACAGGCCGCCAGATCCCATCGCGATCAGCGCCTGCCACGGCTGGTACGCCTTGTCGCGCAGCATCGTCTGCACGGCCGCGTCCTGTAGCGC
>DRKG01000147.1 GCA_011051855.1 bacterium
GAAGGTCGGCCGGGCCACGATGGCGAGCGCGCGGTCTGGTGTTTCCTGAATCACTCGTGTCGTCCCAATGCGATCTTGCACGCTCGCGTGCTGGTTGCCGTTCGTGACATCCGTGCCGGCGAGCACGTGACCTTCGACTACGACACGAACGAATGGGACATGAGCGATCCGTTCATGTGCCGCTGTGGCGCCAGCTCGTGCCGCGGCATGATCCGTGGTTACTCGCACCTCGCGCGCGAACATCGGGAGCGGTTGTCGCCGCTGCTGTCGCCGCACATCATCGCGTTGGCGCGGTGGCCGGCGGTGAACTGATCGAGTCGGGTCCCCATGGCAGTCGGCGTGTTCGCCACCGAAGATGGGGCGGAAACGACATGTTGCTGACCGACCTGTTTCTGGCGAGCGTCGAACGCCATGCCGGGCGGGCGGCAGTCGACGTTCCGCCCGGGGTCGGCCGGCCGCACCGGCAGGTCGTGAGCTATGGGCAGCTTGCCGCGATGGCAGCCGGATTGCGTCGCCGGCTCGACCCGATCGCCGCCGCCGACGCGTTGGTGGTGGTGCTGCTGCCGCGCACGACGCCCTGGCTGTATGCGGCACAGTTGGCGATCCAGTCGGCCGGCTGCGCGCACGTGTGCCTCGACCCGAGCTTTCCCGATGCGCACATTGCGCATGTGGTCGCGGATGCGAACGCCGTTGCGGTGGTCACCGATGAAGCAGGAAAGGAACGATCCGGCGGCGCCGATCTTCCCGTCCTGACCGTTCCCGGCGAATGGAACGCCCAGGCTGCGGATGCGCAGCTTGGTCGGCCGCCGGCTTGGTGCGACGAGCGTTCACTCGCCTACGCGATCTACACGTCGGGGACGACCGGCAAGCCCAAGGGGGTGCTGATCGAGCACCGTGGCGTCGTCAATCTGATCCGCGAAGGCGTCGCGCGGTTCGGCGTGACCCCCGCGGATCGCGTCGCTCAGGGAAGTTCGCCGGCCTACGACTCATCGGTCGAGGAGATCTGGCTGGCACTTGCCGCGGGGGCGACGGTCGTGGTGCTCGACGACGACACGGTTCGGCTCGGGCCGGATCTGGTGCCGTGGTTGCGCGACCAGCGCATCACGATTCTGTGCCCGCCGCCGACGTTGCTGCGCACGATGGACTGCGCGCGGCCGGCCGAGGCGCTGCCGGACCTGCGTTTGTGCTACGTCGGCGGAGAACCGCTGTCGCCCGATCTCGCCGCGACGTGGGGGGATGGTTTGCGCATCGAGAACGGCTACGGCCCGACCGAGTGCACGGTGACGGTCGTGCGCGGGCAGGTCGTGCCCGGTGAAGAGGTGACCATCGGTCGGCCTGTTCCACCGCACACCGCGCACGTTCTCGACGCAGAACTGCGGCCCGTGCCGGCGGGCGAGCCGGGGGAGCTGTGCATCGCTGGGCCCGGAGTCGCCCGCGGTTACCTCGGGCTCGACGAGCTGACCGAGGCGCGCTTTCCGGTGTTGCCTGGCATCGGCCGCGTGTATCGCACCGGCGATCTGGTCGCGGTCGGTGAGGACGGGCGGCTGCGATGCCTCGGGAGGATCGACGCGCAAGTGAAGGTGCGCGGTTACCGCATCGAGCTCGAGGCGATCGAGGCGGTGATCGGCGCCTGCGACGGTGTGCGCGAGGTCGCTTGCGTGGCGCAGGGCGACGAACCGGATCGCATCCTGGTGGCGTTCGTCGTGTCCGACGGCAGGCGCGAAGACCGCGACGGGCAGGTGCTCGTCGACGCGGTCGCCGCTGCGTTGCCTCGTTACATGGTGCCGTCGCGCATCGTGTGGATCGAGCGTCTGCCCCGCACCGTCGGTGGCAAACTCGACCGCAAGCGGCTGCCGGTCGTGGAGGTGGCGGAGGAATCGCCTGCCGCGGAATGCGAAGGCGATCTGCAGTCACGCTTGCGGCGTGCGTTCGCGGCAGTGCTGATGCTCGCTGTCGACGAGGTTGGCGACGATGACGACTTCTTCGATCTGGGTGGCAACTCGCTGCGCGCGGCGATGCTGGTATCGAAGTTGCGCCGCCATGATGACCTGCGCAGTGTGGCGGTGCGCGACGTATACGAGGCGCCAGCGGTGTCGGCATTGACGGGGCGGCTCGCGGGCCGCGCCGACGAAGCTGCGCGAGCGATTGCAGCGCCATCGGACCATGCCAGTCACAAGGGATCCCTACTGCTGTTTACCTCGGTGCAGCTCGCGTTCCTGTTCGTGGGTGGGATCGCCGCAATCACCGTTCTGTGGGTGGTGGTCACGTGGTTCTTTCCTTGGTTGGTTGGCAGGTTCTCGCTGGGGGAACTGCTGGCGCTCGCACCGTTGGTGTTGCCGTCGGTCGCGACCGTGGTGGCATGCCTTCTCGTGCTGGTTGCCGTCGTCGCCAAGTGGACGTTGATCGGTCGCTATCGGGCGGGTCGATCGCCCGCCTTCGGTGGGTTGCGGTTGCGGCATTGGCTGGTGCAACGCCTCACTGCGGTGGTGCCGTGGTCGGGGATCGCGGACACCGAACTGCATTCGGTCGTGCTGCGGTTGTTGGGCGCGCGCGTCGGGCGGCGTGTGCACGTGCATCGGGGCGTCGATCTGCGCAGTGGCGGCTGGGACCTGCTCGAACTCGGTGACGATGCGGTGCTCGGTCGCGACGTCGATCTCGGTGTGTGCGAACTCGACGACGGCGAGTTGGTGGTCGGGCCGGTTCGCATCGGTGCCCGTGCGGTGCTCGAGGCGCGAGCTGGCACCGGCCCCGACGTCGTCATCGGTGCGGGCTCCGTGGTCCGGCCGCTGGCCTTCGTGCCGGCGGGCGCTCGGGTGCCGGCCGGACGTATCGTCGACGGAGTGCCGGCCGCGGATATCGGCGAGGCGAGGGCCCCCGATGTCGTTCCCGGGTCGGCATGGGGTTACACGGCGAAGGTCGTGGCGCTGCGGTTTGCGATCGCGATGCTGGCGACGGCTTGGGCTTCGCTGGCGCTGTGGCTTCTCTGCGGCTGGCTGGAAGTCGGCGGTCGGGAGCTGCTCGAGTGGAGCGTCGTGCGCGGTCCGTCGTCGCGCCCACTGTGGTTCTGGTTGTTGGTGGTCGCGGCCGTGGCGGCGCTGCCGGTCTCCCTGTTGGCAACGGCGTTGCTGTTGCGACTGTTGCCGAAGGCGCCGGCTGCGCGGGTGCGCCGTTGGTCGCTGCGCTATTGGTGGGCGATGGTGCGCATCGGTTGGCTCGAGAGCGCGGGTGCGTGGCTGTCGGGCACGCTGTTCTGGCCGCGCTGGCTGCGTCTGGCCGGCATGCGGGTCGGGTCGGATGTAGAGGTGAGCTCGATCCACGATGTCCTGCCCGAGCACGTTGCCATCGCCGGGAGCTCGTTCCTGGCGGATGGCGTCTACCTCGGCGTGGCCCGGCTGAGTCCGGGTGAAGTGGCCTTCGCGCCGACGTCGCTCGGCGAGCGCACGTTCGTCGGCAATCACGTCGTCATCGAAGGCGGCCAGCGACTGCCCGATGACCTCCTGCTCGGCATCGCCACGCGCGCCGATGACAGCCGCATGCAAGCCGGCAGTGCGTGGTTCGGCCTGCCGGCGTTCGCGCTGCCGCGGCGGGAGGTCATCGCCGTGGATCGCCGCCTGACGCACGAACCCGGTCCGCTGCGGGTCGCCAATCGTCTGTTCTGGGAATCACTGCGCCTGTTGCTGCCGGCGCTGCCGATGGCGCTGTTCTTGTGGTGGTTCGATGCGGTTGCGCGGCACGGCTATCTGGGGGCCGTATTGGGCGGCTGGGCGCTCACCGTGCTGCCGGCTCTCCTCGTGCTCGCGGCGAAGTGGTTCCTGCTCGGTCGGGTGCAACCCGGACAGCACGGCCTGTGGTCCTGCTGGGCGAGTCGCTGGGACTTCCACTATGTGATGTGGCAGCGCTATGCGCGGACCCTGTTGGTGCCGTGGGAAGGCACGCTGCTGCTGCCCTGGTATCTGCGCGCGATGGGTATGCGCATCGGTCGGCGGTGCGTGCTCGGTGACGGCTTCGCCCAGGTCGTCGATCCGGACATGATCACGATCGAAGACGGCGCGACCGTGCATGCGTTGTTCCAGGCGCACAGCTTCGAGGACCGCGTGCTGAAGATCGACCGCGTGCGGCTCGGTGCGCGTTGCACGATCGGGCGGGGAGTCGTCGTGCTCTACGGAGCGGACATCGGTGAGGACGCGCACGTGATGCCGCACAGTGTGGTGATGAAGCACGAAACCCTGTTGGCAGGTCACCGGTATGCCGGTGCGCCGACCGTGCCGCGATGAGCGCTCGGTGTCGCGAACAGGGCGTCGATTGTGCGCGCGGTATCGCCGTGATGACGATGGTGTGGGTGCACTTCGTGCCGGTGTCAGAGACCGGTGCGAGCTTCGGCGATGCGGCGGTCCGGTGGAGCGTGAACCTCCTGGATGGGCTGCCGGCAGCACTCTTCTTGCTGTTGGTTGGGGTTGCGGCAGGCTGCGCGGGGACGCGGCCGTGGCCAATCGTGTGTCGCCGCGCGATCGGGATCGCGCTGGTGGGGGTGTCGTTCTGGTGGTTCGTCTGGCCGAATGACGTGCTCGTGCCGATCGCCGTGTCGATACTCGCCGTGGCGTCAATGCAGCGTCTCGGCGCGGCCGCGACTTGGTGCGCCGTGCTCGCGCTGCTGGTGATGGTGCCGGTCGCGACCGAGCTGTGGGGCGATTACGTCTGGTACGTCGACATCCGCGAAGACGGCACCCACGAGGCGAACCATTCGGTCGGCTGGCACACCGTGCGCTACTTCCTGTTCGACGGTGCGTACCCCCTGCTGCCGTGGCTGTGTTTTCCGCTGGTCGGCTTGCGGCTCGCCGCGGGCATGCACGATTCTCGGGCTCGACGGCGCTGGGCTGTGGTCGCCGCGATGGTCTGTGCCGTGGCGGTCACGCTGGACCGGCTGTGCGGAGATGCTTGGGCCGGTGGGCTGTGGGCGCACCTGGCCGTGACCTGGCAGCCGACCTCGCTGCCGTTCGTCGCGGCCTGGGGTGGTGGCGCCGTGCTGGTCGTGTTGCTCAGCGTGACCATCGGCTCCGGGCGTTGTGAGCGGCTCGGTTGTGTGGGGCGCGCGTCGCTGACGCACTACCTGCTGCACCTCGTCGTGGTCTACGGCGCACTCCGTCTGATCTGGCCAGACGAAGATTGGCCCCGCTGGGTCGGGCTCAGTGCAGCCTGCGGCTACGGTGCGTTCGCCTGGCTCGGGTCACGGCCGTGGATCGAGCGGTTCGGACGCGGTCCGCTGGAGTCGTTGGTTCATTGCTGGTCCCTCCGAGCTACACTCCCGCCGAGACAGGACCCGCCCCGCAATCGCCCATGACGATGACCAAGACCGCCCCGTATCTTTCGGCTTCGCTGCTGCTGGTCGCCGGCCTTTGGACCGGCTGTTCGACCGCGCACACGGCACCGGCTTCGGCTGCGAGCCCAGCAGCCTTGCCGCGTGCGTTCCAGGCCGAAGAGTTGCCGGCGTTCGCGCCACGCACGGTCGCCCAGGACGCGATGCCCAGCATCGCGCAGGTGCATCCGCCGACGATGATCACGCTCGGAGCGGCCTACGGAGAGCAGACCAACGAGGTCAACACCGGCAATATCGACGCCAACAATCCGCCAACGGGTGTGTTGACGTCGAGCGCCAGTTCGGTGCGCGGGAGGCTCCGGGCAGAGCACTACTTCGACTCCGGCATCGGTGTGATGTTCGAGGGGTTCGTTGGCTCGGCCGACGACATCGAGGAAGACCTCGGGGCGACGAGTTCGTCGTACGACAGCACCGGGGTCTTTCTGGGGGCCGCCTTCCGAGCGACCATGGACGACGACTTCCGCCTGCCGGTGCGGTTCGGCCCGTTCCTGCGGCGCAGCGAGCGCACCAACAACCTGTCGACGCTCGGCACGCTCGTGCGCGAGACGATCGGTTTGCGTCTGTCGGCTGCGCCCGAGTGGATCCTGTCGCAGTCGAACCACGACGGGCGCATTTCCGAGCTGTCGGTCTTCGGGGAGGTGCAGGTGGGCGTCGGCCCCGCATCGGTCTCCAACGACAGTTGGGACGAGGATGCGTATGCGTTCACGTTCGACTACGAGGTGGGGGTGCGCTACCGGTTTGCGTTCGGCCTGCTGACGAGTCTTTCGTGGATCGGCAGCAAGTACCACGTCGGCACCAGCGAGAGCTACCAGCAGGCGGTGTTCTTCGGTATCGACGATGACTTCACCGGCGTCATGGTCACCGCCGGCGTGCGCTTCTGACGCGCGCGCGCGTGCCGATCAGCGGGGTGTGAAGCAGACGCGGAAGCTGGTGTAGGCGTCGGAGAAGGTCGACTTGGTCGCCTCGACGCGACTGCCGTTCCAGAGCCAGTGCATGTCGCGACTCAGGCCGCGTTCGACCTCGGGGCCGAGCCATTCGCGACGGCCGCCGATGGCGATGCCGAGGCCCTGGGCGTTGCGGGCCTGGTTCCACTGCGCGCTGGTGGGCAGGGAGAGGCCGGCGAATCGCGGGTCGCGCAGTTTGTCGAAGGCTTCCTTGGCGGTGATGCTGAATCGCAGTTCGTTGCCCCCGCGGCCGCTCCATTGCCCTTCGGTGATCGTCGTGCGGGCGACGTAGAAGCTCGGTTTGCGGTCGGCCCCATAGTCGACAGCGACCAACTCGGTGCGCGTGCCACGATGGCGCAGCGCCGGCGGGTAACCCAGTGCATTGGGCTCGCCGATCGCGGTGAACAGTTTCGGATCGATGGTTGGGGCCAGCTTCGGCTGCGGTGGATCGGCGAGGACCGGCTTGGTCTTGTCGCCGGCGGTGACGTTGAGGGCGACGGCTGCGGTGCTGGAGTTCCCGGCGCGATCGGTCGCGACGAGTGTGATCGTGCGCGATCGCGTGCCCGCCTTCAGGGTGATCGACCAGCGCCCTCTGGTGACCTGGATCGCCGGACCATTCTGCACCTGTAGCGACGCGATGCCGTAGTCGTCGCTGCAGCGGCCGGTCAGCGTCACCTCGGTGTTCGCGGCGGCGCGCAGCGGCGACTTCGCCGTGAGTCTGGGTTGCGTCGTGTCGTACACGATCGTGAACCGGCGGTCGCCCCCGATCAGTCGCGGGTTCTTGCTCCAGCGCGCTTCGATGGCAAGGTCGGTGCGTCTGCCCGGTCGCAACGACGGCCGAAAGCGCGGATCCGTGCGCTTGCCGTTGACCAGCACGACGGCGTCCGTTTCGGCCACCTCGACCGCGATGTCGGGGACTTGGTTGACGTAGATCGTCGCGCCCGCGGCGACAGCGCGCGTCTTGCCGTCGGTCTCGATCGCGACGCTGCGAAGCGCGGGACCTGTGGCCGTGCAATAGATATCGATGGACAGATTGCGCGTCTTGCGCGCGATGTTGGTGGCGGTGACGAGGAAGCCGTTGCGCCCGGAGCCGAGCGGGATTGCAGGGCTGGTCCAGCGGTTGCCCGAGCGGGTGAACGCGAAGGACTCGTCGCCGAGCATGCCCAGCACTTCTGTGGTCCATTCGTCGGCGTCGACCGCGAGCGTGTAGAAGCGGCCGTCGGTCTCGAACGCATCCTTGGGCGGAGCGGTGAACGCGGCCGTCGGCGGTTGGGTCAGACGCACGACGCGCAGGGATCGCGTCGCCACGGTCGTAGTGCCACGGCGCCGCGCGGTCAGAGTCAGATCGTTGGCGCCTTCTTGCGGCAGATCGACGACGACTTCGAAGGCGCGATCGTTCCACGACGCGACGACCGGGCTGCCGTTGACTTCGAGGTCGAGGCCGCCTTCGCTGGTGCTGCCCAGCAGCTTGATGCGGCGACCGGCGACGACGTCACCGGGGAGCAGGCTCGGGTCCGTGCGCAGTTCTTCGACGAACGTGATCGGCGTCGGTGTCGGAGGCTTCCCGGCGGGTTCCGTGGTCGTGTAACTCAGCAGCGCGAACGGGATCGCCTCCCCTTCGGCCGCGTAGGCGGACACCGCGAGGTTCTGATCCGGGGCCGGTTCGACGTCCGCGGCGAACGCACCGTTGGCGATCGGCACCAGCGTGCCCGCAATGTCGATCTCGGTCAGGGGAATCTCGCGCACGCTGCCCTCGACGTGCACCTTGCCGCCGGGCTCGACCGGTGCGATGGGCGCGAACGTCACCTTCGTCTCCAGTTCGAACAGCGCCCGCTCGGCGAAGGAGGAGGCATCGATGCCGGCGGCCTCGGCGGGCGCACGTTGCTGTAGCACGCGCGTCAGGCGCAGAGCTTCGAAGTAACGCCCGGCGGCTGCGAGGCGTCGCACCTCGGCGGCGGATGCGTCGGCGGTCGGAGAGGAAGCGGTTCGCGAAGAGAACAGCCGCGAACGGAAAGCCCATGCTCCCGCCGCGCCGCTTGCCAACAGCGCCAGCAGCAATGCCGTGACCATCGGAGACCGCCGCGACGGGGGGCTGTCGCCGCCCTTCTGGCTGCTGAGGATCTGCTTGATCTCGTCGATCTGCTTGATCGGAGGCGGCGACAGCATCGTGCGCACTTGCGTGGAGCCGGCGTCGTCGTCGACCAGGGATATGCGGTGTTCGGGCAGTTGGGCGATTGCGTCGGCCAGAGCAGTTCCGTCGCGGTAGCGTTCGCCGGGGGCCTTCGCGGTCGCCTTGCGCAGTATGGTGACGACCGAATCGGGCACGTCGTCGCGGACTTCGCGGATGTCCGGGAAGTCGTGCAGCACGATCTGGTTCATGACCTTCGGCAGGGAATCGCCGCGGATCGCCTCGTGCCCGGCGAGCAGGTAGTAGAGCACCGCACCCATCGCCCATACGTCGATCGCCGCAGTCGGGGGGTCGTCGCCCCATTGCTCGGGTGGCATGTAGGGCGGCGTGCCCATCACCTGGCCCGCCATCGACACAACCGACTGGCCGCTGCTGAACGTCGGCTTGGCGAGGCCGAGGTCGGCGACCTTGACCTGGCCACGCGACGAGATCAGCAGATTGTCGGGTTTGATGTCGCGATGGATGATGCCCATGCGGTGGGCTTCCCCGAGTCCGAGCGCCGATTCGTAGACGATCTCCAGCGCCTCGGGCACACGTAGCGGTCCCTTGCGTTCCACGCGCTGCCGCGCGGTTTCGCCCTGCACGAACTCCATGATCAGGTAGTGCAGGCCGAGGTGTTCGGCGACGTCGAACACGCGGATGACGTTCTGGTGGTTGATGCGAGCCGCCGACCGGCCTTCGCGCCGGAAACGGTCGACGAACGTCGGGTCGTCGTCGGCCAGGCTCGGCTTCAAGCACTTGACCGCGACCTCGATGTCCAGGTTCAGGTGGTGGCCGCGGTAGACGGCACCCATGCCACCGGCGCCGACGCGTGCGTAGAGAACGCAAGGTGGCAAGACTTTGTAGCCCTTGACCTCGGTGGTCTGGCTCAGCAGCGGATCGGCGCGCAGGTCTTGCATCGGCGGACGGGACGATCATGCCACGGCGCCCTGCACGCCGGTAGCATCGCGACCGGTTGCTATCGGCTATTGCGCCGTGCGGGCTTGCGGCGTCCGGTCAGTTGGCGCTGTTGCCGGGCTGCCGCTGCGGCACTGCACAGGAACCGCCCGGCACGAAGCGGGCCGCGAACAGGCCGATGAACAGGCCGATCACCAGGGCGTTTTGCACCTCGCCGAAGTGCTGGATCGCCCATCCGGCGGCGGTGATGAGGACCGCGACCGCGATCCTCTTCGGTGAGTTGAGGCTTCAGAGCATTACTGCACCTGCTGGCTGCTGTTGATGGCGCCGGCGGACGCCGGGAACGGCGGCTGCCATGCGAACTGCGAGTAGAACGAACCGGTGCCGCTCAGGCGCAGCGACC
>DRKG01000148.1 GCA_011051855.1 bacterium
ACAGCACCCGCCTCGAAGTCGTCAACACCGGCCATCCCAAGTACGACACCAACCAGGAACTCGCGATGCTGCGCGAGACGGGGCTCGGCCTGGACCCCGACCTGGTACTGCTCGTCTACGTCACCAACGACCTCGCCGAGCCGACGCGCGACACCTGCGAGCACCTGTTGACCGGCCGGCCTCCGCATCCCGAGGACAAGGTCGAGATCCCCGACGACGTGTGGTCTTGGCTCGACGCGACGCTGCAACCGGTGCTGCCGGCGATCGGCAAGATGCTCGGCACGTGGAGCGACATGGGAGTGCGCGTGCAGCGCATCCTGCCGGCGGGCGAACACTACGCGCCCGAGACGTTCGGCGCCGGGCCGCGCGGTTGGGCGCGCAGCCAGAAGGCGCTGTTGGCGATCCGCGATCTGTGCCGCGAGCGGGGCGTGCCGTTCGTGCTGTTCGATACCACGCTGCCACGGGTCGAGTCGCTGCCCGGCTTCTGCCGGCAGCACGGCATCGCCTATGAGCCGCTGTTCCTGACCCCCGACGACTACGCGCTCGGCATCAAGAACTCGTGGCTCGATTCGCACTGCAACGCGCGCGGCCACGGCTTGCTGCTCGAGCGGCTGCGCCGGGCCCTCGTGCGCCGCAAGCTGCTGCCGGCGGACTGACGGCGGCGCTGTGGTCAACGCCCGGGTGTGCGGGCGCCGAGGCGCATCGCACACGCGGTCGTGACCACGGCGGTGGCGATGGCCGCCAGGTACATGCTCTCGGTCCACGTCGCCGACACGCCGCGCAGCATGCCCGGGCCGCGCGCGACGTGCAGCGCGAGCGCCAGCGCCATCACCGCCGCGAGCAGCATGCTGGCCGGGCGCACGGCCCGCTGCGTGGTGCGGGTATGGGTCTCGGACAGCGCCATCACCGCGAGCAGGGCGCAGGTGCTCAGGCAGGTGAAGCCGGCGCTCGACTGCCATGCCGGAGCGCCGAGGACGTGCCCGAACAAGTTCTCGAACTTGACCCGGATCCACGGTTGGCTCGCGGCCGCGGCACCTGCCGCGGAGGCGAGCAGCAGCACCCGGCGCCACAACGGGCGTTCCGGCAAAGGCCGGAAGCGGCGCGCATCGGCTTCGGCGAAGTTCACCTCCCGAGTCTACGCTCGGCACGCGATCCGCCAAGGGGCAGCGGTCAGCGGCCGTCGGGGACCACGTGCGAGTGGTCCTGCTCGAACCGCTCCCGCTGGCGCGCGCGGAACGCCGCATCCTCGGCCGCCATCGACTCGATCTCGGCCGGCGACGGCCGGTATTCGACCGCCAGGTTGGAGACCACCGGGGTGACGAAGAACGTGATGCCGGGAAAGGCCAGCGCGTCCCAGTAGTTGACCGAAGAGCTTTCGACGACGCGCACGTGGTCGCCGCCGGCTTCGGCGATCTCGGCGGTGAGGTCGTCGACCATCTCGTCCATCGACGTATTGCCGAGGAACGGCAGCAGGATCAGCAGGTTGATCGCGACGTTGGTCGCCGACTTCACGAACACCGGATGCCCATCCGGACCGACGCGGCCGTTCCAGTGGGTGGCGGTGCTGTGGAACGTGCAGCCGGCGGCGAGCAGCAGGAACGGGGCGAGGGCGAACGTGCGGTGGAAGTTCATGGCCGGCACGATCGCGCGCGCGCGCGCGGCGCGCAAGTCGCGATCGCATCGAGCTTCGAGCGACGTCGTCGATGATCCCGGGGGGCGACAGCCGAAAGGTAGTCAGGCATGCACGCCCACGGCGAACCGCACGACGAGCAGAAGATACTGCGCGAACTGCAGCGGCAGCTCGCCCAGGCTCCGCCGAGCGACAGCTTGGTCGCGCGGCGCCAGCACCGCGAGGATCGCCGGCAGCGCGAACGACGCGCTGCCGAGCGCGTCGCGGCGCAGTTGCGCGCCACGGTGCATCGGAGTGATGCGGCGGCCGTGCCGCCGGCGGAGTCCGAAAGCGCTCGCGACGCGGCTCCCGGCGTCGCGGACGACGCCGATCCGCGCGAGTCCGAATCCTGGTTTCGGGCCCTGCCCGAACCGGAGCGGCAGCGCCTGCGCGCAATCTGGCACCAGCAGCGCCACCGCTTCGACCACCGCGGCATGCGGGCCCGCAAGCGCATCGGCCGCGCGATGGTCTTCTCGGGCCTGTGGTTCGCGGTGATGGCCTGCCTGCAGGCGCCGATGCTCGGTGGCTTCGACCTGCTTCCGCTGCTGCTCCTCGCCGGCGCCCTCGCCGGTGGCGCGGCGTCCGCCCTCGGCGGCGGCCGCATGACCTATTCCCTCGCCGGCGGGCTCGGCTACTTCGCCGTGATGCTGCCGTCGATTCTGGCCATGCCGTATGTGCTGAGCACGCTGATGGTTGCCGTCTACGGCATGGGCGTCATCGGGATGGATGGCGAGATGCGCCGGAGCGCCGGCTACCGCGACGATTGAGGCGACGGGCGCGAAGGGGTTGACACCGCGGCGCAATGGGGTTTCGTTGCGCGCCTGGGGAGTAGCCACGACATCACCACGCTCGCCGGCGACCTGTTCGTCTATGATGAATCCCTGTCGACCCGGTTGTTCCGCACGCACGTGCCGGGCAGCCTGGGCGCGCACAACGCGATCCGCGTGCTGGATCTCGACGACGATGGCTCCCCCGAACTCTACGCCGGCGGCTCGCTGGGCCTCTGGCGGTTCACCGTTCCCTGATCGGAAAGTCCTGATCCAAGAACCACGATCCGAAACGAGGAGTGATCCCATGCCGCGAATCCATTACCCGTTGGTATTGACCCTGCTGTTGGCGTGTGCCGGCACGCTCAACGCCCAGCAGATCTGGAAGGTGTTCTCCGGTGGTGGCCCTGGGGTGGACTTCACCGATCTGCCGCCGGCGGTTGCGGCGGCTGAGCCGGGGGATGAGATCTGGGTCTATTGGCAGAACGGGGTTCCCGTGTCGGTGACATACTATACACCCGCCATCATCACACGCGGAGTCCGCATCGTTGGCTTCGAGCTTGGGCTTGCGGGTCCGGGTAGCTTTGGGGCGTCCTATGCGCTTTTCGAAGGACTGTTCACGATCGTGGGACTGCCAGCGGGCGAGCAGGTGACGCTGAGCAACCTGGAAATCTATCAGTCACATTACGGAGATCCGGCCGGTATCGTCGCGGTGGACTGCGCCGGAGACATCGTGATCGAAAGCTGCGGGAGTGGTGCGCACGGCGCGCCCTATGGGACTCTGCTCACCCACCGCGTCCACTTCGAGCGGTGCGCCAACGTGGAGATCCACGCTAGCGGGTTCGCCATGGGCGGCACGCCACTGACGGTCATCGACTCGAACGTGCGGTTCCTACAGTCACGGGTGACCTACCGGCCGCCATACAACTGCAACCTATGCTGGGCCAACTACCCGGCCCCGACCGAGGGGTTGCGGTTGGTCGATTCGAGCATGACGATGGTGGAGTCGACCATCCAGGGAGGGCCGAAGATGCCGAGCCAGTTGTGGTTCCCGGCTGCCCTTGCCCAGCCGGGCGCGGTATTGGTCAACAGCTCCCTGGTGTTGGGGCCGCACAGCGAGTTGCTCGGTGGGTCCTACGGCGGTGGTCATGTGATCGCCTACACGGCGACGTCGAACTCCACGTTGGCCATCGACCACCGCGCTGTGGTCGACACGCCTCCGAGCGGTGGTCTGCCGCCCCGGACCTGGATGTCGTCCGTTGTGACGTACGTGAATGGCGGCCAGCCGTATGACATCCTGGTCAGCGGCGAGCCGGGCGGGTTTGCGGTGGTGGCGTCGGGGGAGTGGGCGCCGACGCCGCTGCCGACGTCGATCGGGGAGCTGTCGCTGGTGCCGGGTTCGATGGTGTTCACCGGGATCCTGCCGCTGAGCTCGCCGACCTTGACCAGCCTCGGCGGCGATGCCGTGCTCACCCTCGACTGTCCGAAGACTGCCCCGGTCGCGCACCCGTTCGCCATGCAGGCGATGACGTTGTCGCCGAACGGCACGATCCGGCTCAGCGAGCAGCTGGTGTTTACCGTCGCCTGGCCTTTGGATCGCATGCCGTGAACGGTCCGCTACGGAGCGTCCTCGAACGGGTGGGCGAACGGCTGCGGCTCGACGTCGCGGACCAAGGGGTTGTCGCCGCGTTCGAGGTCGTCGCCGACCGCGGCCACTTGCTTGCGCAGCCGGTCCATCTGCCACAAGCCGGTCAGTAGGCGCAGGCCGCGCACGCGGGTCTGCAACTGCTCGCACTGCAGGGCGGCGACCCGGATCAGGCTCTTGTCGCGCGTCGCGGTGGCGTGATGGGCGAGCGCCAGCATCGACACCAAGAGTTCGATCGCCTTGCCGAGCCGCTGCAGCGGGATCTGCGCGCGGGTCAGTTCGAGCTGAAGGTGCAGGTTGATGCCGAGGTAGGCCCAGCGTAGCCAGCGCAGGCGTCGTTCGGCGAAGCGCGCATAGCCGCGCAGGTCCTCGTGCACGAGCTGGTAGCGCGGAATCATGCCCGTCGGCACCAGCCGGAACGGCAATCGCAGCAGCTCGATCAGGCCGTTGCCGACGATCCACGCCTGGAGCTTCCAGAACGACCGGTTCGTCAGCAGCCGCCGCGTCGCGGTCCACACCTTGCCCGGTGCGGAGAACAGCGTTGCCGGCGTGATCCGCAGCAGGCGTTGCTCGCGCGGCAGCGGCTTGCCGTCGGCGTCGACGTTCAGCGACTGCAGGACGCCGAGCATGCCGGCCATGTAGTTGCTGGTGAAGCGGTCGGTGACGTCCTTGACCATGCCCATCAGGATCAGGTCGTCCTCGCCCTCGACGACGCCGAACACGTGCATGTTGTGGCGGGCGTCGTGAACCCGAGACGAGCGGTCGAACGAGCGGCCGCCGAGCACACGTTCACAGGCGATCTGCGAGGCCAACGCGCTCTGCGCCGCCGCCGACTTGGTCAGGTCGCGCAGGCCGGCGAGGTCGACGCCGTTCTTGTCCTGCTCGAGCGACAGGTGGCTCAGCGCTCGCGACAGCAGGGCGCCGCCGAGCATCGTGCCGAGGTGCTGCCTGGGCAGCTCGTGCCGGATGACCTTGCCGCCGACGCCCTCGCGCGCGCTGGCATAGGCCGCCGCGTCGGTCGCGAACATGCGCTGGTAGCCGGCGGCCATTGCGGCCAGCATGCAGCGGCCCATTCGCAGGCAGTAGAACAGCACTTCGACGCCGTCGGCCTGGATGCGCTGCTCCTCCTTCAGTGGGTAGTTGTCGAAGTGCAGGCGTGCGTTGTGGTTGGCGGTGAACGCGCCGGTGTTCGACGAGCGGCACCAGAACGCATGGTCTTTGCCGTCACCCTTCTCGATGTCGCGTTCGGGCAGGCGGGTCACGAACAGGCCGACTTGCCTGCCGGTCTTGCCGATGCGGGCGACGACCGCGACCAGGCCGCCGTGGGTGGCGTTGGTGATCCACAGCTTGTTGCGCGTGCCGTCGGCGAACAGCCGGTAGCCGGCGTTGCCCTGCCCGTCGACGTCCGGGTCGGGCTCGACGTAGGCGCGCACCTTCTTGGCGTTGACGCCGATGCCGACCTCGGTCAGGCCGAAGGCCATCAACTGGCCTTCGGCGACCAGCGGCAGGAACGTGCGCTTCTGGCCTTCGGTGCCGTAGGCGAGCAGCGAGCCGGCGCCGATCGTCAGCTCGCCGGAGATCTCGACCGCCAGCGGGCCGAGCCCGTTCGCGGCCAGTTCCTCTTCGAGCAGTGCCAGTTGCACGTAGGCGCCGTCCTTGCCGCCGAACTCGCCCGGCACGGTGAAGCCGTAGGCGCCGGCCGCGGCGACCGCCCGGCGCAGCTCCGCCGACAACTTGCCGTCGGCAGTGAACGCCTCGCCGCAGGCGAGCCGTTCGAGGGCGGCCGCCAGCACCTCGTCGGCGGGCTTGCCGTCGGCGTTGGCGGCGCCGCGCACCCCGCTCTGCAGTTCGTCGGCCTCGGGCGGCGGGCCGTAGATCAACCGTTCGACCAGGCTGCGTTTGTGGGCGCCGAGGCGCGCGGCCGCTTGCCTTGCGGCGGCGTCGAGCGCGCCGACGTCCTGCGCGCTCTGGGCGTCACCGGCGGCGGCCAGCGCTTGGGCTGCGGTCGAGGCGGCGTCGGGGGAAGGGGCGTTCGGGTTGGTCGTGCTCACGGTCGGGATCCGGGCCGAACATGGTGCCCGGAACGCGCCCGCCAGGCCACTGATCGGCGGCGCGGAATCGCGAACGCGCGCCGTATTCCGGCTGGCGATGGGCGGTCGGGATGCCTACCTTGCCCGCCAAGGAATACGAACCATGACCGATACCCCCGTCTATCAGGTCGGCGACGTCGTCGACGACTTCACCCTCACCACCTACGAACCCACCACCAAGGGCTTCGGCGAGTTCAAGCTCAGCGAAGCGCAGAAGAACGGCAAGTGGACGATGCTGTTCTTCTACCCGGCCGACTACACGTTCGTTTGAGCGACCGAGTTCGCTGCTCTGGCAGAGCAGCAAGAACGGTTCGCGAAGATGGGCTGCGAGATCGTCTCGGTCAGCGCCGACACCCAGTTCGTGCATCTGGCGTGGCAGCGGGAAGAGAAGGACCTCGAGGCCGTCCAGTTCCACATGGGCTCCGATCGCAACGGCGACCTCGCCAAGCGGTTCGGCGTCTGGAACGGCGGCTTTTGCCTGCGCGGCACCTACCTGATCGCGCCCGACGGCAAGCTGATGAACAGCGAGGTGAACTTCCTGAACCTCGGTCGCAACATCGACGAGACGATGCGCAAGTTCAAAGCGAACATCTACCTGAGCAAGAAGCCCAGCGAGGGCTGCCCGGCCAAGTGGAAGGACGAGGGCGACAAGACCCTGACGCCCGGCCCGGAGATGGTCGGCCGCGTGCACGACGCGCACAACTGACGGGCGCGCACCGGCGCGGCCGATTGTGCTATCGTGCCGCGCCATGAACGCACGTTGGAAGCTGCCGGGAGTGGCGGCGCTCGCCCTGTCGTCCTGCGCGCTGGTCGCGCAGGTGCAGAAGGGCCAGACGCCGCCGCCGATCGAGTTCGCCAAGGTCTGGAACGACGGTCCGGCATCGTTCGCCGAGCTGGCGGGCAAGGTCGTCATCCTCGACTTCGCCGCCACCTGGTGAGGCCCCTGCAAGGCGGCCGTCCCGCATCTGAACGAACTGCACGAGAAGTTCGCGGAGCGGGGGCTGCTGATCATCGGCGTGTCCGATGAGCAGGAAGGCAAGATCGAGCAGACGTTCGTCAAGCAGCTCGGCGCGAAGTATCCGATGGCCAAGATCGCCCCGGCCGCGACCCGCGCCTACGGCATCCGGTTCTACCCGAGCATCTACTGCATCGCGCCGGACGGCACGGTGCACTCGGTGCCGGACGACCGCATGCCGAGCGAGGCGACGATCGAGGAACTGCTGCAGCAGGTGTCGTTGACGCCGCCGACGCCCGACGAGCCGCGCTATGGCCCGCTGCGGCAGATGTGGCAGAAGAGGCAGCACAAGAAGCTGCGCGACTACCTGGCGCGCATGCTGCAGCAGGACCGGCTCGATGATGCGATGCGCGAGGTGTTCACCGCGCACCAGAGCGAACTGGAGCGGCGGCATCAGCGGCAGCTCGAGCGCATCGAGAAGCTCGCTCGAGGGCCCGACTACTACGGCGCGCTGCAGCGCCTCGAACGCATCGCCGACGACTGGAAGGGCATGCCGGCCGCACGGCGCGCGGCGGAACAGATCGCGCGCTTCAAGCGGGACAAGGCGATCAAGAAGGAGCTCGCCGCCAGCAAGGCGCTCGCCAAGCTGCTGGCCAAGTACGATCCCAGCAAGATCGTTCAGGCGCGCAAGCTGGACGAGGCGCTCCACAAGTTCGCCAAGAAACACGACGGCACCTACGCCGGCGAGCAGGCGGCGAGGAAGGTCGGGAAGTAGCCGCGCACGCGAGCGTGGAGCGCGTCCTCGTCTTCCGCCGGGGGGGGCTCGGCGACACGCTGCTGACGGTGCCGCTGTTGCGCGCCTTGCGGCGGCGGGATCCCGGCACCGTGCTGCATCTCGCCGGGGTGCGCGAGTTCTGCGACGTGCCGTGCGCCTACGGCACCGTCGAGGTCGCGCGCTCGAGCGAAGACCTGCAGTTGTGGCGCGGCGAGAGGGCGCGCGCGGCGCTGGCCGGATACGGACTGGTGGTCGGTGACGATCCCGCGGTTGCGGACCGTGCGTTCGACCCGCGGCAGGTGCGGCCGGGGGTGCCGTTCGCGCTGCAATTGGCCCGCCAGCTCGATCTCGAACCGCACTGGCCCGGCGACGCGCAGTTGCTGGCGCCGCGCGCCCGTGGCGCCCTCAGCGGTGGCGGCCCGGTCGTGCTGGCCCCCGGCAGCGGCGGTCCCGCCAAGTGCTGGCCGCGCGAGCACTGGCTCGCGCTCGCAGCCCGCCTCGTCGCCCGCGGTTCGCACATCGAAGTCGTCGTCGGGCCGGTCGAGGTCGAACGCGAGGACCCGCGCGCGTGGCCGTGGCCGGGCCCGGTGCGCTTTGTCGCCGGCCTGTCGCCGGTGCGGCTGGCGAAGCAGCTCGAGTCGGCCGCGTGGTTCGTCGGCAACGACTCCGGGCCGACGCACCTGGCCGCGATGCTCGGCGTGCCGACGACGGCGGTGTTCGTCGCCACCGATCCCGAAGTGTGGGCGCCGGTCGGGCCGCACGTCGCCGTGGTGGGGGGAGTCGGTTGCCTGCCGACCGTCGACGAGGTTGCGGCGACGGCGTAACCGCGTCGTCGGCAAACGGACCTGCGCGATCGTCGGCCAGGTTTCCGGGGGCGGCGAAGGAAACCTGATCCTCCGTGTCGGCCAGGGCGCGAAAACGGCGGAAGGGAGGCAAAGGAACTGTCCATGACGACCAACCTCAAGCGATCTCCTCTCGCCATCCTCCGACCCGCGGCCTGCGTGGGCCTGGGCCTTCTCATCGCTGCCTTCGGCGGCTGCAACGGCGGTGGCGGTGGCTTGGTCCCGTCGACCCCGGGAGGCAACCCGGGAGGCAACCCGGGTGGCGGCGATCCCGGCGGCGGCAATCCCGGCGGCGGCAACAACCCCGGCGGCGGAACGGGCGGCGGGCCGACGAACTCGGGCAGCTACAGCATGACCGAGTTCAACTACCAGGACCCGAACCCCGAGAGCTACCACCCGCTCGGTGATGCGGTGTTCTGCATGGACCGCGAGGAGCTGGCCGCGTTCACCGACCTCTACGCCGCAGGTGCCTCGGGCCTCGTCATGGACGACGCCGATCACGGCCACGCCGACGTGGCGCCGATCATGCCGATGTGGCCGGCCGGCACGCTGGTGTTCGACGCCAAGGGCGGCCAGCTCGACGACGACTTCCGCCGCGAGATCGCCGTCGTCGGCGTCTACCCGCCCAACCCGTCGTCGTCGAGCTACCAGGCGTTCCATACGCAAGTCAACGTGCTCGCCACCGACGCCGGCGGCACCTTGGTGCAGCAATCGTTCTTCACCGCCGCCACGGACCTGGTCAACGCCAGCCTCGAACTCGCCGACGTCGACGGTGACGGTCGCGACGAGATCCTGGTCGCCGGCGGCACGGGCACGCGGCGCGTCGGCGCTCAGCAGAGCTTCAACACTTCCGGAACGCGCCTGCGTATCTTCGACGACGCCGTCGGCGGCCACCTGCAGCTCTTCGACTACACC
>DRKG01000149.1 GCA_011051855.1 bacterium
CATCCATGCCGGCGACTACCGCAAGATGCCGAACGAAGACGCGGTGCGCGCCGCCCTGCGTTCGGCCGAGATCCCGCCCGGGCAGTACATGTTTCCGGGCTGCGAGAACAAGCAGGACTGGGGTTCGGAAGAACTGCAGAAGCGCTTCGCCGAAGGCCCGGTCGGAGTGCTGGTCCTGCGCGACAACGGCATGCCCAACATGGGCAAGCTGCTCGGGCAGTGGTTCCTCTACTGCATCCTGATCGCGGTGTTCGTCGCCTACCTCGCCGGCATCGGCCTCGCGCCCGGGGCCGACGGCAGCCAGGTGTTCCGCATCACCGCGACGCTGGGACTGCTCGGCCACGGCTTCAGCAGCATCAGCGACTCGATCTGGAAGGGCGTGTCGTGGGGCGTGACGCTGCGCTTCCTCTTCGACGGCGTCGTCTACGCGCTGGTCACCGGCGCGACGTTCTGGTGGCTGTGGCCGGCGGCCGCGTAGCCGTCACGCCGGCAACAGCCGCCGCACCACCGCCTCGACCTCGGGACCGAGGTGCTCGTCGGTGAACAACCGCATGCTGCGCGCGAATCCAGCCGCGCCGTGCGCCTCGCCGAGCGCCGGATCCTCCAGGTAGCGGCGCAGCGCCGCCGCGAGCCCGGCGACGTCGCCCCGTTCGACGACGAAGCCGGTTTCGCCATCGACGACGATCTCGGCGTTGCCGCCGGCGTTGCTGACGACCTGCGGCAACGCCGCGAAGCTCGCTTCGAGGCAGGCGTTGCACAGGCCTTCGTGGAACGAGGGCATCGTGAACACGTCGCTGGCCGCGTAGACGTCGTGCACGGGTTGGACCGGCCCCGGCAGGCGCACGCGATCGGCGAGACCGCGATCGCGCGCCCGTTGCTGCAAGCGCCGGTGCTCGCTGCCACCACCGGCCAAGAACAGCAACGCACGTGGAAACTCCGCCGCCAACTCGGCGAACGCGTCGATCAGCACGTGCTGGCCCTTTCGCGGCCGCAGGACGCCGGCCAAGGAGATCACCTGGGCATCGGCGGCGATGCCGAGCCGTCCGCGGGCGGCCTCGCGATGCTGACGGAGCCCGGTCCACGGCAAGGGATCGAGACCGTCGTAGACCCGGGTGATGCGCTCGGCCGGCACCCCGGCCGCGAGCAGGCGCTGCCGGATCGCGTCGCAGATCGCGATCGTGTGGTCGACCAAGCGCGTGTATCGGAACCCTCCGAACAGCCCCTTGCGGATCGGGTAGTCGATGCGGCGGATGGTGAACTTCCGCGCGCGGTGGCGGCGCACCGCCAGGCCGGCGAGGTAGTGCGATCGGCCGTCGGCGAACTGGATCACGTCCGGGTCGAACTCGCGACACGCCCGCCGGATGCGTGGCCACAGGTCGGGCCGCCACCAACGGCGCAGCGGCGCCTCCCAGACCGAGAGCCCCAGCTCCTCGGCGGTGGCGCGAAAGCGCGCACCCGGCGCGAGCAACACCGCCTGCTCGTAGCCCCGCCGCGCGAAGTGCTCGACGAGCATGCGCAATTGCACCTCGCCCCCTGAGAATCCCTTCTCGGCGAGGCAGTGCAGCAGGCGGGGCATCGCCGAGTTCTAGCCCACATCCTCCGCCAGCAACACATCCCGGCTGCATGGCGAAGGAGAAAGCGGCCCCCGACCGACAGCGATCAGAACTGACCGATCAGAACGGCGAGGGCGTTGCTGGCGTCGATCGCGGCAATCGCACCGTTCGCGGCGATCGCGACGGCCAAGGCCTGTTGGTAGAACGTCGTGCCGACCAGGCTCGGCTGGTTGGGAATCGCGAACGCCAGTTCGTGGACCGTGCCCGCCGACGCCGCGAAGCGGACGAGGTCGGGCGTGACCAGGAGCTGGCAGGTCGACTGCGGCAGCGCGACCGGCGCCGACGCCGGCTGCAGGCCGTAGACCTCGACGACGAGACCGCTCGACGGGGTATTGCCGACCGTTGACGAGAACGTCCCCCCGACCCACGGCAGGGAGTTCGCCGCCAGCGCGACACCGTTGCAGGGCGATCCGGTCGTCGTCGCCGCACCGGGGCAGGTCGACTCGATCGCGGCGAAGTTCGACGCGGGCGTCGACCCGAGCGACCAGTAGTCGCCGACGACGTGCAGGCGACCCCGTGAACTCCACAACAAGGCATCGACTTCTCCCCCGACCTCGCCGGCGTATGCCTGCCAGGTGCTGCCATCCCAACGCGCGAGCCCCTGCGCCGGGGTGCCCGGGGTGGGGTTGGGCGGGAGACCGACTCCCTGCACCGTGAACGCGCCGCCGGCTATGATCGAGCCGTCGGGCAGTTCCGCCAGCGCGCGCACCGGAGCATCGAAGTAGTCGCCCAGGATGTTCCACTGGCTGCCATCCCAGCGAAGCACGGAGCCGCCGAGGCCGCGCAGGAAGCCGCCGTCGGCGAGCACCAAGACGGGGCCGGCCTGGACCAGAGCTCCTCCCGTCACCGGCAGCCAACTGCTGCCGTCCCAGCGCGCGACGGCGTTCGTATACGGAGAGGCTGCATTGGTGCTCACCAAGGCGAACACGTCGCCGCCGGGCCCGGTGACGACCTGTTGCGGCCCCGATCTGGTGACGAGGGGCGAAAGCGGTCCGCCGACGCCGGTGCCGTTCCAGGTCACTCCGTCCCAGACCGCCACCTGGTCAGCGAAGTCCCCGTGGGCGAGCAATTGGCCGCCCGGCGCTACCGCCAGGGCGTGCACCGTGTCGGGCAGGCCGGAGCCGATGGCATGCCACGCGACACCGTCCCAGCGCGCGACGCGCGAGGCCGCCACCCCACCGGCTACCAGGAACTCCCCGGCGACGACGATGTCGCCGTTGCCGAGTTCGCAGATCGCGAACACCCGGCCGTCCACACCCGCACCAAGCGGCTGCCAGACCCCGTTGCTACGCAGCGCGACGTGGCGCGCGGCTACCCCTTCGACCGCCGTGAAGGAACCTCCGACAACCAGTTCCCCGCTGCCCAGCTCGCAGACGGCGTGGATCGCGCCGCCGGTGCCCGCACGCAGCCCCCCCCACGCGCTGCCATCCCAGCGGGCGACGAAGTTGAAATCGTCGCCCTCGGTCGAGAAGTCGCCGCCGGCCAAGATGTCGCCGCCCGGCAGTTCGAGCAACGCGCGCACCGGTCGCAAGGGCAGGCCGCCCCCCTCGCCCAGGCCGCCTCCCATAGCTTGCCAGGCGCTGCCGTCCCAGCGCGCCACCTGATTCACCAGGACCCCGCCCGCGTTCTCGAATGCGCCGCCGACCACGAGGTCCCCGTTGGCCAGTTCGATCGCCGCCAGCGCCTGACGCGACAAGCCACCGGCGAGATCGGTCCAAGCGTTGCCATCCCAGATCGACACGTGGCTGGTCGGATTGCCGTACACCGGCTGGAACAGCCCGTAGGCGAGCACGTTGCCGTTCGCCAACACCTTCGCCCGAACGACTCCCGGCCCGACCAGGCCGGGGCCGAACGTCGACCAGGCGATCCCGTCCCACCGCGCAATGCCGACGGCTCCGGGTAGCAGATCGGCACCGGCGACGAGCAGGTCGCCGTTCGGCAACACGTCCAATGTCGCGACACTCCCGGTCGGAGGCAGTGCGATGGCGTTCCAGCCGGAAGGTCCGAGCCGCAGGATCTGGGCGCCGTAGGACTGATACGGGCCCGAGACCACGAGCTCACCATTGGGCATCTCCGTGACCACATCGACCGGACCGGGCAGACCCGGGTACGCGTGCCAGGAAGACCCGTCCCAGCGCGCGAGGTAGGGCGCCGGGACCCCACCGATGCTCGCGAACTGGCCGCCGACCACCAGATCGCCGTTGGCCAACACCAACAGCGTGCGCACCTCGGGGGCCTGGTTCTGCGCACTGCTGGTCACGGGACCGAACGTCGACAGGCTGCCGGTCGTCGGATCGAACGTCGCGAGACCGTCCGCGACCACGCCGCCGATGCGCCGGAATCGACCGCCGATCACTGCGACCGGCGCGAGCGGACCAGCTCCGTCCGGATCCCACAAGCACGCGGAGAGAACCGAATCGTCGGCGTCCGGCGCCACGCCGGCCGACGAGACCGTCAGGCCACATTGCGCAACCGCGTGCAGGCACAAGAGCGACGCCAGCAGCGGCGCGCGCGTCCTCTCGATCATCGCAACCATCAGAAGTCTCCTACTTGAAAGCGCCAAGCGTTCGTCGTGCCCACGGTGGTCTGATTGCCGAACGGATGGTTGGTGATCACGACGAGCTGCTGCCCAAAGGTCGCTCCAATCCATGCGGACGTGACCGGAATCGGCACGGTCAACTCCTGCCACGCAAGACTGGGGGGAGCCAATAGCTGCACGACATCCGGGGTCACCAGCAGATTGCAGACCTGGATCGAGGATCCGAAAGGACCAAACGGAACGGACAGGGAGCCGAAGCCGGTCACCGCGATCCCGATGGTGCTGGGCCCACCGAGGCGGATCCGGGTTCGACAGGTCCCGCCGAGCCACGGCAGCTCGACCACCTCAAAGGAATAGGAGGAATAGCAGCCAGGTCCGACGTAGGTCGCCGTCGCCGGGCACGAAGTCGAAACACGCGCGCAGGATCCGCGCACCTCGCCGTTCGCGAACTCGAAGTCACCACCGAGCCACAGATCACCATCGGCCGCGCGCTGCAGCGAATAGACGCTGCCGTCGACGTCACCACCGAACGGGCTCCACGTACTGCCGTTCCATCGCTCCAGGGGTTGCGGCACGCCGGACCATTCCCGCCCCACGACCAGGTCGCCGTCGGGCAACTCGACGATCGCAGCCACCGGGCCGAGCGGAGCATTCCCGATCGGCTGCCACGAGAACCCGTCCCACCGCACCACGTCCGCGCCGAGCAGGTCGCCGACCGCGATCGGCGCTCCGTCGCGAGCGACGATCAGATCCTTGATCTCGCTGCCGAGGTAGAACCCGATCTGCGCCCAACTGGTGCCGTCGAAGCGGAACACCCGGCCGCCGGCTGCGGCGAACAGGTCCCCTGCCGGCGACAGCGCGAACTTGCGCACTTCATGGAAGATACCGTTGCCGAGCGGCACCCAACTGTTGCCGGAACGGCGCGCGACCCGGTTCAGCGGCACGCCGTCGAGATCCTGGAACGCGCCGCCGACCACCAGATCACCGTCCGGCAACTCGATCATCGCGTTGACGCTCCCGTAGCTGGTGGTAGCCAGCGGCAACCATCCACTGCCGGCACCCCATGACACCTTCAGCACGGTATCGTCGATGAGACTGCTGTTGACCTGACCGCCGATCAGCAGAGAACCGTCTCGGCGCGCATACAGACAGGTGAGCCTGCTCGTTCCCTGGTTGGTCGGGAACCCACCACCCAGGTCGGTCCAGTCGACGCCATTCCACGCCTGCACCAAGCCGTCGTTGGTGCCGCCCACGGACATACCGACCACGGGCTGGCCGTTCACCAGAGTGATCCAACGCACGCCCGCGGCCAGTCCCGAGCTGGTTCTCGACCAACTGCCGCCCGCAAGGCGGCCCACACCACGAAGCGCGTGCCCTCCCAGGATGGCACCCGTGCCGAACAAGCCGAGTAGGATGCTCCCATCGCCCAAGGCCGCCAGGCTGGCCAGGTCGTAGCTCGCGGTGGCCAGGAGCGACCACGCGCTGCCCGACCACAACGCCAGCCGGCTGCGGCCACACGCGAGGAGTTGGCCGCTGGGCAGTTCGGCGAGCGCAAGGATGCCGCGCGCCGGCGAACCCGGCAGAACGACCCACGCACTGCCGTTCCAGCGGGCGACCTGCTCGAACGGACTGGTCGGCACGCCATCGGCGGCTACCACCAATTCGCCGGACGACGACACCATCATCGCCATCGGGGCAGATGCGAAATCGCCACCGAGCTGGCTCCACGAGACACCGTCATAGCGCCAAACGGCACCCCGCAGGTAAGGCGTATACGAGCCGGCCACGCAGACATCGCCATTCGGCAGCACGGCGACCGCGGTCAACGTCGGCGACGGCAGTGCGGCCGCCCCCAGTGCCGACCACGACGTTCCGTCCCAGCGCGCGACGCCGTCGACGGCGAGCGAACCGGACATGGTGAAGGAGCCGACCGCGATCAGGTCCCCGCCCGGGGCCATCGTCAGATCGGCCACGCGGCCGTTCAGCCCCGCGGCGAGGGGCCACCAGTCGCTGCCGTCGAACCGCGCGACGTTGCTCGCGGCGACGCCGTCGATGTCGCTGAAGGTCCCGCCGACGTAGATGTTGCCGCTGTCATCCGCAGCCAACTGCAGGTCCGCGGGGTAGCTGCCCGACCCGACCGGC
>DRKG01000150.1 GCA_011051855.1 bacterium
ACCGCGTGGCCGAAATGGCGCTGTCGATCCACGGCGATCACAAGTTCGGCAACGCCCGACAGAACAAACTACCCCTGCGCAAGCTCGCCGCGCGCCACCTGCCCGCGGACGTCGCCACCCGCAAGAAGCACGGCTTCCCGAACGCAGTCGTCAGATGGCTGTCGGCGGACGCGTTGCCGACCGTGCGCGGGATGCTGCGCGAGCGCGGCACGTTCGTCGCCGACACGTTCCCGCACGCGTGGCTCGACCGCCTACTGGCGACGCCGGAGTCGGTGGCGGCCAACGCGCTGACGCTGCACTCGCTGCTGGTGCTGTCGGCGTGGCACCGCGTGTTCTGCCGGCACTCCGCCCCCGCCTCCACCGTCGCCGCCGCCACCTCGCCCCCGCGATGAGCGGCAACGATCACGACCTGCGTCGGCGCACGCTGGCGAGCCTCGGCTGGCAGTTCCTCGGCGTCGGCGGACAGCAGCTCGTGCAGTTGTTCGCGCTGACGCAGGTCTGGCGGCAGCTCGCCAAGGAGGACATCGGCCTGTTCGGCGTGGTGCTGGCCGGCAACGGCGCGATCGAAGCGCTGACGCGGTTCATGGGCGAGGAGACCACCATCTGGTCGCAACGCGGCGGCGAGCGCCGCTACCTCGACACCGTGTTCACCGTGCACGTCCTGCGCGGGCTGTTGATCACCGGGCTGTTGTGCTCCTTGGCCTGGCCGCTGTCGGCGTTCTTCGGCGACGCGACCACCAACGCGCGCTACTGGCTGCCCGGCCTGTTTCTGGCACTGGCCGCGAACGGCCTGATCGAGGGCCTGTCCAGCCCGGCGCGCGCGCTGAAGCTGAAGGGCATGGCCTTCCGTCAGGTCGCGGCCGGCGAGTTCGCCGCGGTGCTGCTCAGCCAATCGCTGACCGTGGCGTTGGCGTTCCTGTGGCGCGACGTGTGGGCGATGGTCGTCGGCCACCTGAGCCTGACCGCCGCGAAGGCCGCGATCAGCTACGTCGTCGCGCCCTACCGGCCGCGGTTCGGGATCGACCGCGAGGTGTTCCGCGAGCTGTTCCACTACGGCCGCGGTGCAGCCGGCCAGCCGTTCCTTCTGCTGATGATCTTCACCGCGCCGGCGTTCGTGCTGGCGAAGGCGATCGGCAAGGGTGCGGTGGCGGTGTTCGACGGCGCCGGCAAGATCGCCAAGTATCCCGAACAGGTCTTCCTGCGCGTGCTCGGCCCGGTCGCCTTCCCCGCCTACGCGCGACTGCAGCACGATCGGGCACGCCTCGGTCGCGCCTGGCTGCGCGCGGTGCACACCTACGTGATGCTCGGCCTGCCGATGACGGTGGTGATGGCGTGGTGCGGCGACGACCTGCCGGAAGTGGTCTTCGGCGACAACTACGAACGCATCGACGGGCTGTTCATGTTGCTGATGGTGCACGGCAGCCTCGCCGGCCTGACCTCGGTCGTCGGGCCGATGCTGTGGGCGGTCGGCAAGCCGCACGTCGATCGGCGCGCGCAGTTCTTCCGCTGCGTGGCGATGTATGGCCTCGGAGCTCCCGCCGCCCACTACCTCGGCGTGACCGGCTTCGCCGGCGCGGCCTGCATCGCGATCCTGCTGGCCCTGCTGCTGTCGGTGCTCGGCGCGCTCGCGCACCTGCGCCTGTCGCTATCCGCGTTCCTCGCCACCCTGCGCGACGGCATCTTGATCGGCCTCGGCGTGCTGGCCGCCCTCCTCGCGCTCGACCTGACCCTCGCCCCCACCCACATCGCCCGCATCCTGACCGCCGCCGCCGTCGGCACCCCCACCCTCGCCCTCCTCGCCCTCCACCTGTTGCGTACCGAACCCGGTACAAACAACAACCCCACCGGGCAAACGACCCGGGCGGACGACCCGGAGGGGTTGTCGTTCTAACCCGGTTCGGTACACAACCTGGATGATCGCGCGGGCGAAGTCGATGGGGGTCGAGTTGACGGCGGAGGCCGCCGAGGAGGTGCTCGCCTACCTCGATGCGATGCTCGCCACCAACGAGCAAATCAACCTGACCTCCATTCGCGACCGCGAGCAGGCGATCGTGCTGCACGCGCTCGACAGCGTGGCGTTCCAATTGACCGGGCTCGTGCCGCGCCACGTGCTCGACCTCGGCACCGGCAACGGCTTCCCCGGCGTCGGCGTCGCGGCGTTGCACCCGCGCGCAACCGTGCTGCTGATGGACAAAACCGGCAAGAAGGTGCGCGCGGTGACCGCCTGCCTGCTCACCGCCCGCCTCGACCGCATCGAGACGATCCAGATGGACGCCGCCCAGGCCCCGGCGCTGAGGAAGGACTTCCGCCACGGCTTCGACCTGGTCACGGCCCGCGCCGTCGCGCGCCCCGAGGCCGTCGCCCCGCTCGCCGAACCGCTGGTCCGCCCCGGCGGCCACCTCGCACTGTGGCTCGAACACGGTGCCGAGCTGCCCGAGCGACTCGGCCGGTTCCGGCGCCAAGCGTTGCGCACCTACGAACTACCGGAGCCGGCGGTGCGCAAGCGCGTGATCGCGCTCTACAGGCAACACGCTTGAGGCTTGGCGTCTACCGGCCGCCCCGAAATCAGCGCGTCGTGATCTCGTCGACCAGCGGCAGCGAGCTCGCCACGGTCAGGCCGAAGCGGCCGAGGTGCGTGAGCTTGGTCGTGTTGCTCGGGAAGTTGATGTAGGGGTCGTTGACGTCGTAGTTCCAGAAGTGCCGATCGATGAAGTTCGTGATCGCCTGCAGGTCGCGGCCAAACGCGTTGTTGCGGCCATCGCTGCGACGACGCACGCTCCGGAAGAACGACTGCGTCTCGTACTGGTTGGCGAGCGCGGTGACATCCTTGATGCCGCGCTGCTGCTGTTCCTGGGTGACGCCAGCCCCCTGGCCTTGCCAGCCGAAGGTCGAGCAGGCGGCGAACGGGAGCAGAGCGAGGACGAGTGCGAACTTGCGCATTGTGTTGACTCGGGCCGGGAAGCCGCGTGAGAGGGTAGTTGCGATGGGGGTCTCTTCGCGCCTGGGAGAGGGCGCGAGGCCGAGAAGCTAGCGGCCCGGAAATGCCCGCGCAACCGTCATTTCCCGCCGCGGCATACCGACAGCGGCCCGACCGCCCCGCGGGCTTTCCCTGCTCGGCGGCCCGCCCTACGCTCCGCCGCGCATGGCTAGGCCCCTGGACCCCCCCCGCGATGGCTCCCCCCCACGAGGGAGCGCCCCCCGGGGCCTCGGGGTGCTCGGAGGCGCCTTCAACCCCCCTCACCGGACCCACGTGCGACTGGCCGAACAGGCGCTGCGGCAGTTGCCGATCGCCGAACTGCGCGTGATCCCGTCGGGCGATCATCCCCACAAGCGCGGCCGCGACATGGCCCCGGCCGAGGACCGCCTGGCGATGGCGCGGATCGCCTTCGCCGACCTGTCCGGCGTCGTCGTCGACGACCGCGAGCTGCGGCGGGCCGGCCCGTCGTTCACCGTCGACACGCTCGCCGAGTTGCACGCCGAGGCGCCCGAGACCAAGCTGTGGTTCCTGATCGGCAGCGACAACCTGCCGCTGCTGCCGACCTGGCACGAGCACCATCGCCTGCTCGCGCTGGCCACCGTCGTGACCTGGCCCCGCCGGGGCCACCCGATCGAGCCCGCCGCGCTCGCGACGCTCGACCTGAGCGATGCGGAACGGCGCTCGCTGTTGGCCAACGTGCTCGACCTGCCCGCCGACGACGTCGCCGCGAGCGACCTGCGGCAGCGCTGGCGGCGCGGCGAACGCGACCTGCCCGAACTGCCGCCCGGTGTCGCCGCCTACCTCGAGGCCCGCGCCCTCTACCGATGATCGCACCGGCGTGGGCCCTGCTGGCCGCGACCGCGGCGATCGCTCTCGGCGACTTCGTCAACCGCAAGGTCTACGGCTGGCTGCCCGAGGACCCGCCTCGCCCCGGCCGCAAGCAGCACCTGCGGCCGATGCCGTTGGCCGGCGTGCTGGTGGTGCCGGCGATGTTGCCGTGGCTGATCGCCGACCGCGCATTCCTGCCGCTGCTGGCGGTGGCCGTGGCCGCGGCGATCGGCTTCGTCGACGACCGGCGGAAGGAGTCTCTCGACCAGCGCGAAGGAGAACCCGACGACGGCGGCCTCGACTGGCGGATCAAGGCCGTCGGACTGTTCGCCGCCGCCGGCCTGTGTGCGAGCAGCCACGTCGACCTCACCGCCGCACCGGGCCGCTGGGCGCTCGCGTGCGGCCTCGCGTTCGTGCTGATCAACGCCACCAATTTCCTCGACAACACCGACGGCGTCGGCACCGGCCTCGCCGCCAGCACGCTGCTGTGGGTCGGCCTTGCGACACCGAGTGCCACGTGGCTGTCGGCCGCAGGCTTCGCCGCTCTCGCGCTGTTGCCGTGGAACTGGCCGGCACCGCGTCTGTTCCTCGGCGACGGCGGGGCCTACGCGCTCGGCGTCGCGGTCGCCACGGCACTCGGCGGCGCCGTGCACGGCGACTGGACCCTGCTGCTGGCGGCGGCCGTGCCACTGACGGACTTCACCCAGGTCGTGATCATGCGCGTGTGCCTCGGGCTGCCGCCTTGGGTCGGCGACCGCCGCCACCTGACCCACATCGCGCAGAACCTGGGCGTGCCGCGCGTGCTCGTGATGCCGCTGTTCGTGGTCCTCGCGGGCGGCGCGTGGCTGCTGCGCCCCGACGCGTAGCAGGCGGGCGTCGCTCACCTGTAGCGTTGCCGCGGAATCACAATCCTTGCGGTCCAGACGCGGCACACACGCTCGGGAGGCTACCATGACTGTCCAACGCTGCACCCTCATCACGTTCGCGGCGCTCGCCGCGCTGTGGCCACTGTCCGGATGTGACCGTAGCCGTAACGGCGCGCCGCCAGCTGTGCCGCGAGCTCCCGGCTTCACGATCGAGGCGACGTCGCCGCTGCTCGGCGAAACCGGCGTCGCGATCAGCCGCGAGATACGCTTCCGCCTCAGCGCACCGGTAGATCCGACAACGGTGGACGCAGAGGCCTTCCAGGTCCGCTACGCGGGCGGCGGTCCGGTGATCCCTTCGCGCCTGCAAGTGCGCAGAGACGGGATGGAGATCATGTGCTTCTTCCCCGAGCAGCGCCTGCCGCCAGGCATGCGCATCGAAGTCGAGATTGCCGGCGACCGCGTGCGCTCGCTCGATGGCCGCGCGCTCGACGCCGACGGCAACGGGGCCGGCGGCGGCACCGGATCGCTGTGGTTCGAAACGCTGTCGCTGGTGCGCGCGCCGGGCACCGACCTGTGCGGTCGCGTGCTCGCGTCCGAACGCGGCCCCGACGGGGTCGATGTACCGCTGGCCGGTGTCACGATCTCGGTCGACGGACTCGAAGGCGAACGCGACGCGGTGACCGACGCGTTCGGAAACTTCTGCCTGCAGGATACCCCCTCCGGCCGCATCTTCGTGCACATCAACGGCATAGCGGCCGCGGCTCCTCCGGGCTTCTACTACCCGAACGTCGGAAAGACGTGGGAGGCGCGCACCGGCCAGCCGACATCCGTCGGCACGATCTACCTGCCGGCCGTCGCGCTCAACGCGCTGGTCGCAACAAGTGCGACCGAGACGACCGAGATCGCAATGGTGGCGGAGCAGCTGCAGCGCGTGCCCGATCCCGAGCTGCGCGAGGCACTCGCCAGCGTGCGCCTCACGGTACCGCCCGACAACCTGTTCTTCGACGACGGTCGCCGCGGCAACTTGGTTGGTCTGGC
>DRKG01000151.1 GCA_011051855.1 bacterium
GGGGGGGGGGGGGCGCCGACGCGGGCGTAACCTCTGCCTGCACAGTGTTCTGTGGCTTCTTCGGCGGCGCGGGTACGGCGATCGGCAGGTCCGGCCCGTAGGCGGCGATCCACTGTTCGAGGTGCCAGCGCAAGGGGTTGCCGGACGACGTCATGCCCGCATCCTACTGCGCCCGTTGGCGCGGGACACCAGCCAGGGGTCGGCGTCCGGCTCGTAGTCGTCGCCGCGGGGGAAGATCCCGTAGGAGTGCGCCAGGCTCGGCCGGTCGCCGATCGCGAGCACGCTGTGCCAGGCGACGTCGTCGGGGCCGCGCGACGGCAGCACGATCGCGTCGCCGGCGCGCAACAGGAACAGGGCTCCGTGGGCGGCCAGCAGCCGGGCGAAGTCGGGGTCGCGGTTGAGCACCTCGGACAGGATCGGCTCGGGCGCCCGATCGAGGGCGGCCATCGCGTCGCGTTCGCGGGCCGCGGTGCCGTAGCGCACCAGCAGCCTGGCGAGGCGGCGCTTGCCGAGCGCGAACCAGGCGGTGCGGCCTTCCAGTTGCGCAAACACCACGCCGAGCTGGCCGGGTTCGGCGTCGTGGTGGAACGCGGCACCGCCGTCGGGGGCGTTGTTGTAGACGATGCGCTCGGACAGTCGGTGGGGACGGTCGAGCAGGGCATCGAGCCGCCGGCGCAGCGCCGGGCAGCCGAGGATCGCGTCGCACTCGGGGAACGCGCGCCGGGCGAACCGGTCGACCTGGCTCGCGACGAAGTCGCCGGTGGCCATCCACTCTTCGAGTTGGTCGAGTCCGCTCGAGAAGCGGATGCGCAGCGACTCGTCCGGTTCGTCCCGGGTGATCCAGGCGAGCATCGCCCACAGGTCCGCGGCGACGGTGGTGCCGTCGCGCTCGACGTCGACGAAGCAGCGTTCCACGCAGCGCGGGTCGTCGCGGTCGATGGTGCTGCCGGCGTAGCGCAGTTCGTCGTCGTCGGCGAGGCGCCGTTCGAGTTCGTCGAGCAGTTGGCCGTTCGCGCGCAGGCGGTCGAACATCTGCAGGCTCGCCGCGATCTCGCGCTCGTAGGCGAGCACGGCGTCCCCGAGCACGCCGGGCAGGAAGATCGGTTCGCAGGCGCGGAATCTTTGGTGTTGGGTGCGTTCGTCGGGCGTCGTGCGGTGCACGCTGACGACCTGACCGAGGTCCGCGCCCCGGCGGCGCAGCCCGAACACTTCGCGCCCGCGCCGACGCAGGGCGGCGGCTACGTCGTGGGCGTCGGAGTCGAGGTGCCGGGCGGAATGCACGGCTGGAACGTATCCGCGCGACCACCGGGCTCGCTACGCTCTTCGCCCCCGAGATGATCGAGTTCGTGCACGACAAACAGCGGCGGCCGACGGCGCCGATCGCGGCGACGGTCGCCCCAAGGTGGCCGAGCCTGCTGGTGGTGTCGGGGCTCGCCTTGGTCGTCTACCTGCCGGCGGTGCTCGGTGCCGAGTTGCTGCGGTTCGACGACAACTTCTTCTTCGGGCCGCAGAACCCGGAGTTTCGCGCCGGGCTCGCGAGCGTCTGGACCGGGACGATCGCCAACGCCTACCTGCCGGTCGCGCACACGTCGCTGTGGTTCGACTGGTACCTGGCCGACGGCGCCTCGTTCCTGCCGCACCTGCACAATCTGTTGCTGCACGCGGCCGCGGGCTACGTGTTGGCGCGGCTCCTGCTCCAACTCGGGGTGACGGCGCTGGCCGCGAACGTGGTTGCGGCGCTGTTCGTCGTGCATCCGGCGCTGTGCGAATCGGTCGCGTGGGTGAGCAGCAGGAAGTACGTGCTGTCGGGGCTGTTCGTGTTCGTGGCCCTGTGGCAGACGGCGCGCTTCGCGCGCGCGCCGGCGCCCCGGCGGGCCTTGTGGATCGGGCTGCTCGGCGCGCTGGCGATGTACAGCAACGCCACGGCGGTGGTACTGCCGCTGCTGGCGGTTCTGGTGGCGGCGTGGTGCGGCGGCCCCGGCGCGCGCTGGTGGGCGGTGGTGGTGCTGTTCTGCGTGACGGTGCCGATCGCGCTGCACCACCGCGCGATCGCGGCCGAACAGGGCACCATGCTCGCCGGCGAGCTGGCCGCGAGTCTGCCGCAGGCGCCCGGCGCGTTCTGGCACTACCTCTGCACCGCGGTGTGGCCGGTCGGCTTGAACGTGCTCTACCCCGAGGTCGACACGCTGCAGGCGTTCCGCGGCCACTGGCTCGCCGGAACGATTGCGCTGGCGGCGTTCGTCGCGTTCGGTGGGGGGCTCTGGTGCTCGACCCGCGCGCGGGCGATCGCCGCAGGTCTGCTGGGGTTCGTCGTCGCGCTGCTGCCGTTCAACACGGTCTGGCCGGCGTCGTCGATCGCGGCCGCGGACCGATACCTCTACCTCGCGATCCCGTGGCTCGCGCTGTCGGCGGTGGCCGTCAGCGAGCGCCTGCACGCCCGCGGCCCGTGGTTGGCCGCGCTGTTGGCCGCGCCGCTCGTTTGGCTCGGTGCCGCGCGCGCACACGACTTCCGCGACGATGCCAGCCTGTGGCAGGCGAGCCTCGACGTCGACGACAACAACGCCGTCGCGCACCTGAACTTCGTCGAGCAACTGCTGCGGCAGCCGCCGGTTCCCTACGACGACGTGGTGGCTCAC
>DRKG01000152.1 GCA_011051855.1 bacterium
TTATCGCCCCAGGTCACGACCTCGCCGTCGGAGCGCAAGGCGACCGAGTGGATCTCGCCGGCACCGATCTGCACGTAGCGCGTGCCCGGCGGCAGCGGCGGCACCGTGTACTGCCCGTAGATCGGGTTGTAGGTGCCCCAGACCTCGATGCGGCCGTCGCTGCGCAGGCCGAGGCTGTGCCACTCCGCCGATATGGCCGTGTAGGTCACTCCCGGCGGCAACGCCGGCACCGCGTTCTGGCCGAAACTCGTGTCGCCCCAGTGCTCGATCACTCCGTCCGAACGCAGCCCGAGCGCGTGCCGCGCCCCGGCCGCCACCGCGACATAGGTGACCCCGGCCGGCAACAGCGGCACGTTGCGCTGCCCGTAGGTGTTGTCGCCGAAGGCCCGCACCGAGCCGTCCGACACCAGCGCGAGCGAGAACCAGGCGCCGGCCGCGATCCCCACGTAGCTCAGCCCCGAGGCCAGGGGCGGGACGTCGCACTCTCCCCGCAGGTTGATCCCCCAGGCGCTGATGCCGCCGTCGGAGCGCAGCGCCAGCGAGTGGGTGCCACTGACCGCGACCCGGAGCCAGTCCACGCCCGGGGGCCGCACCGGCAGCGGCTGCGGCGCATCGCCCCACTGCACCAGTTCACCCGTCGACAGGATCCCGGCACACCGCACGTGCATGGCGACGTCGACGTAAGAGGCCCCCGGGGGCGGCGGCGGGACGCGGGCGGAGCCCGGGGCTCCGCCGTAGGCAATGTCATCAAAGCCCCGCGCGAACACCCGGCCATCGGCCCGCAGCACCCAGGTCATCATCAGCCCGGCGCCGACGCGCACCGCCGGCACCTGCGACACCGCGGTGTCGAAGTAGTTGCGGCCCCAGCCGCGGATCGAAGACTGCGCCGCAACGAGGCCGGGCACACCGGCGACCGCGGCGAGGAGCAGCAGGACGGCCGCGACGCGCGCCAGGGGCGCGCGCGGCCGATGAATGGCGTGATTCTGCATCGCGATCCGTATCCGAAGATCAGGGCCGGGCTGGCGGCGTAAGAGTAGTTGGGGTTGCCGCACAGCGGGGCCGGCAGCAGCACCGTGAACTGGATCGAATATACGTCCCCTGCTCGTCGGTCACCTGGATAGGGCTCGCTACCGCTGCATTCGAGTAGCGCGGGTTTGCTTGCGGATCTGTGTTCACAGCAAAGGTCGTGCCCACCGCGTACGCCCGCCCGGCACCCGGCGTCTTGTCGTCGTTCCAGCGGTCGGACGTGCGGGTCGTCAGGCCGGGGTTGTTGGCCCAATCGTGCGTCGACCAGATCATCTCCTGTGCCCGCGCCTCCAACACGGACGCATTGCACACAAACCGCAGCGATGCGTCAAGGTGCCGCGCAAAACGGCCCCGGCGGCTACTTGTAGGTCTTCATCACCCACTTCCGCCACGCCTGATCGAACTCCTCGGGGGCCAGTTCATAGGCGGACGCGAGGGCGGCGATCTGGCGGCTGCGCGAACCATTGCCCAGCACGGCGGCGAAGAACTCGCCGAACCGGTCGCGATCCTGCAGCAGGTAGTCGACGCGCGACCACGATTGCACGTGGCCGTAGTAGCCGAGGTCGGTCGCACGACACAGCTTCACGAACGGGATGCACAGTTCTTCGTGCCTGGCACGCTTGCGCATCTTCTCCCGCCACTCGTACTGCGTGCTCGGATCGACGCTCTCGTCGGCGCGGATACCGCAGTTGATCAGGTTGCAGGGCACCTGTCGCTCGAACCAGTGCGCGAGCCCGTACGACAGCCAGTAGGGCGCACCGCCCGCCGCGTCGACCAACATCTGCACGGTCAGAAACCGGAACTGCGCGTGCACGGTGGCGCAATCGCGCGGCCCGTCATCGCCTTCGGCCGTGATTACCACGGCATGGTGGCCGGTCCGGCTGTGGGCGTGACGTTGTGACTGCTGTGAGCTCTTGCCGCAAAACCTGTTGAGATAGCGCGCCAGGTCGGACTTCTTCTGGAACAGGAGCACCAACAGCTTCTGCTTGCCCAGACTGCTCCGGCCGCTCAACCGGCAAAACTCCGCGTGGAGGTCCTCCGCCCGCTGCGCATACAGATGCACGCGAACCCACGGTCCGAGCTTGCTCTGGCTCGCCTTGATCTTGCGGCACTTCTTGTTGAGCCGCCGGGTCTCGCCCTTCAGCAACCGCCGGGCCTTGGCATCCTGCGGCGCACCGACGAACCCCAGGCTGCTGCCGATCTTGAAGTGCTCGGTCTCCATCCACAGAAACCGTCCTTCGCCGAGCACCTTTTCGATGTCGGTCGTGCGCAGATCGTCCGCCCACGTCAGTGGCCCGTACGCGACCACCCCGAGGCGCTGCATCACCTTGGCATCCTTGGCGGTGAACGGATCCTCGAGCCCGACCCTGGCAATCGCGCTGGAGCCCTTCTTCTGGGCGAAAACAGCCGCGCCGACGAACAGCGGCAGCAGCGACATCAGGGCGAGGCGGAACATGCGCTGGGGGCGGGGTGGCGAGCGGGCAGGTCCACTTCCTAGTGTTCCGCCCGCGACTTGTAACCCGCTCCCCCGCTCCCGCAGTTACTTCATCAGCGCGTCGACGTCGCGCACGATGCACTGCGCCCACAGTTCGTAACCGCGCGGCGTCAGGTGCAGGAAGTCCGGCATGATCTTCTTGCTGATCACACCGCCTTCGCCCACGAACACCCGGCCGATGTCGCGGCACACCACCATGTCATCACCGGCGAACGCCGCCGCAGCGAGCGCGCTGGCGCGGGCGTTCTTGTCGCGCTGTCGATCGGGCCTCTCTCCGCGCGGAAAGATTGCCAGCAGCAGCACCTTCGCCTTCGGCAGCCCGCGGCGCAGTCGCCCCACGATCGCCTCGATGCCGAAGGCGATCTCGGCCGCGGTGCAATCCGTGCCGTTGCTGTTGTTGGTGCCGATCATCAGCACGACGCAGCGCACGTCGTTGTTCTCGGACGCGAGTGCATCGAGCAGCCCGTGGTCCAGCCGCCACAACACGTGCTGCGTGCGATCCCCGGAAACACCGAGATTGATCGCCCCACGCGGCTCCCAGTACTTCCCCCACACCTGACGACCGCCGGCGCGCCAGCTCTGCGTGATCGAATCGCCGAGCATCACCAAGCGGTGCCCGCCCTTGCGGGCCAGTGCCAGATCCTCGGCCACGCGATCCCGCCACCACGGCAACGGCCGCGGCGTCGGGTGCACGGTGCCCGGCTCGCGGGTGAACACCGGCGGCGGGGCGTGCGCGAGGTCGTCGAGTTCGCGCAGATGCACGCGCACCGATCGGATGAACGGCGCCCCGCCGGGTCGCCAGTGTCCGTAGGTCGTCAGCACGAAGGTGCCGTCCGACAGCACCTCGACGCCCGGATAGCCGCAATCGACGCCGCGCCAATTGCGCGACAGGCGCACGCGATACTGCCCGTCGCGACGGTGCACGATGTCCTCGAACGTGCCGACCCACGCCACCCAGTCCCCGAGCGTCGGGCTGCCCTCGGCCATGTCGCGAAAAGAGACCAGCAGGCGGCCGTCGGGTGCATGGCGGCCGACGTGGCGGTCGCCGGTCAGACTGCTGGGTAGCTCCACCGGCGCGCTCCAGGTCGCCGCACCGTCCTCGGAGAACATCACGTGGCTGTTGTGGCGGCGGCTGTTCTCGCGCAGCAGCATCGCCAGACGGCGACCGTCCGGTGACGCGATCACACCCGGTTCGCACAGATGCAGGTCGCTGCCCCGCCACAACTCGCGTGCACCACTCCACGTGAGGCCACCATCCGACGAACGGGTCTCGTAGAGCGCGAACTCGACCGGCTGCGCGCGCCGCCCATCGGCCGAAAAGAACCGCCCGTCGTCGTGGAAGTAGGCGGCATAGTCGCCGTTCGCCAGCCGGATCACCGACGACATCGCGACGATGCCACCGAACGGGGCCCCTGGTGGTCCAATCGGCGCAAGCGGTGTCCAGGTCGCGCCGTCGTCCTCCGAGATACTGCTGCGGATCGGGAACAGACCGGAGAACAGCACCAGCCGCGCCGTGCCGTCGCGCGGATCGACCAAGCGGTGGATCGTCGGCGTCTCCTTGCTCGTCGCCCAGTTCGCCGGAACCGGCAGCGGTTCGCTCCAAGTCCGCCCGGCATCGTCGCTGCGCTGCAGCACGATCGGCCCTTTGCCGTGCCCTTCCGGATACACGCACAACAGGGTGTGGTCGTCCGGCAGCAGCACGGTCGTCGGGTGCCCGAGGTACTTGCCGGCGACCTCGCGCACGGTGACCTGGCGCGAGGCGTCGCCATCGAGGTCGAGCCAACGCAGCGGCGCCTGGGCGACTGCGACGGACGACAGAACGAAGAGGAATGCCGCGGGACGCATGCCACGTTCGTAGCGCGATCGACGCGGCCAACCAACCGGCAATCGCCCCGGTGAAGCGCTCTGGTTCCGTCGTTGGCCACGGGCCGCGCCGGCCCGTATCGTGCTCGCCCCCCGATGACCCTGGTCACCCTCGAAAAGATCGTGCGCCGCTTCGGCGAGCACCCGGTGCTCGACGGGTTGTCGCTGCGCATCGACGAAGGCGATCGCATCGGCGTGATCGGTGACAATGGCGCCGGCAAGACGACCATGGTCCGCATCCTCGCGGGTGTCGACGACGCCGACGCCGGCCACCGCAACAGCCGGCGAAACCTGCGCATCGCCTACGGAGCCCAGATGCCGGCGATGCCGACGGGCACGACGATCGAGCAGTTCGTCATGCACGGCAACGGCGAGCACGCCGCGGTCGAAGCGCGTATGCGCGAACTCGAAAAGCGCATGGCCGCGGGCGAGGACCAAGCGTTGCGCAGCTACGGCGAGTTGCAGGCGGCGTTCGAGGCCGGCGGTGGCTACGACCGCAAACACCAGGTCGAGAAGGTGCTGACCGGACTCGGCTTCGGCTCCAGTGAGATGCAGAAGGACGTGTCGGTCCTGAGCGGCGGGGAGAAGTCGCGGGTGCAGCTCGCGATCCTGATGACGACCCCGGCCGACCTGTTGATCCTCGACGAACCGACCAACCACCTCGACCTCGCCGGCATCGAGTTCACCGAAGACTTCGTCACCCGCTATCCCGGCGCTGTCGTCGTCGTCAGCCACGACCGCCGCTTCCTCGATCGCGTCGCCAACGCGATCGTCGAGGTCGCCGACGGCGTCGCCAACCGCTTCAAGGGCAACTTCCAAGCCTACCGCAAGCAGCGCGATCAGGCGCTCTTGACCCTGCAACGGCAGTGCAAGGATCAGGCGGCTTTCGTCGCCAAGGAGATGGACTTCATCCGGCGCAACATCGCCGGACAAAAGAGCGCCCAGGCGCGCGGCCGGCTGAAGCGACTGCAGCGGCTACAACTGCTCGACAAGCCGCAGCAGAAACGCCAACAGATGCGGCTGACGTTCGGGGGATCGAGTCGCGGCCAGGCGGGACAAGTCGCCATCGAGGGCGAGCACCTGCAGGTCCGGGCCGGCGGCAAGCTGCTGCTCGCCGACGCGAACTTCCGCATCATGTTCGGCGAGGTCACTGCGCTGCTCGGTCGGAACGGCGCCGGCAAGACCACGCTGCTGCGCGTGCTCGCCCGCGCAGATACACCGGCCGGCGGCACCCTGAAGCACGCCCACAATCTGCGCATCGGCTACTTCAGCCAGGAGAAGACCGACCTGCCGCAGCAGGGCACCGTGCTCGACGCGCTGCGCGAGCTCGACCGCACCGTCGACGATCGGCCGCTGCGCGACCACCTGGCGTTGTTCCTGTTCGTGGGCGACGAAGTCGAAAAGCCGGTCGCCGATCTGTCCGGCGGCGAAAAGCAACGGCTGGCGCTAGCCCGCCTGACGCGCGCCGAGTTCGACCTGTTGTGCATGGACGAACCGACCAATCACCTCGACGTCGCCGGCACCGAGGGGCTCGAACAGGCGCTCAAGGAGTTCCCCGGCACGATCGTGCTGATCACCCACGACCGCCAGCTCGTCGAACAGGTCGCCGACCGTGTGCTGTGGGTCGAGAACGGCCGCCTGCGCACGTTCGAACAGGGTTTCGAACAGTGCCAGCGGGTGCTCGCCGAAGAACGCTCGGCCGCGCGCGCCGCCGAGGCGCAGGCAAAGGAACGCGCCGCGAA
>DRKG01000153.1 GCA_011051855.1 bacterium
ACCTTCCGCGGCGTCGCCAGCACCGACGGCACCGAGTTCTGGCTGTCGGGCAGCAGCACCACCGGCGCCTGCCGCTACACGACGCTCGGCGCGACCTCATCGCAGGACCTCTACACCAGCCCGACCAACACCCGCTGGATCGGCATCTACAAGGGCCAGCTCTACACCACCACGGCCTCGACCGGCGCACTCCTGCAAGGCATCCTGCAGGTCGGCACCGGCCTGCCGACGACCGCCGGTCAGGTCCCGACCCTGCTGCCGGGCTTCCCGACCAGCGGCGTGTTCGCCGACAGCGCCCCGTACGACTTCTGGTTCGCCGACAGCAACACCGTCTACGTCGCCGACAGCGCCTCGAACGCGACGGTCGGCTGGAACTGCGCCGGCGGCATCCAAAAGTGGACGCTGAGCGCCGGCACCTGGACCAAGCAGTACACCATCAGCGGTTTCGGTGCCGACTGCATCCGCGGCCTCACCGGCCTGCGCCGCAACGGCCAGACCGAGATCTGGTTCACCGCCGAGCCCAACGGCTTCACCACCTCGCTGTTCAAGGTCGTCGACACCGGCGCCACGTCGATGCCGGTAATGATCACCACCGAGGCCGCGCAGACCGACATCCGCGGCGTGCGCGTGATCGGCACGACCCACAACCGCATCCCCGGCGGCTGCGGCACGAGTTCGCTCGACGTGACCGCCAGCGGCCTGACCGGCACCGACATCGAAGTCGAGATGAAGAACGCCAGCGGCTTCCCGCTGATCAACGTCAGCTTCCAGCCTCTCGGCCTGCCGCTCGGCAACTGCACCTGCACGATCCTGTTCGATCTCGGCGTCTTGACCGGCGCTTCGTTGACCCTGCCGATTCCGAACAACCCGTCGCTGTTCGGCACCACGGTCAGCTTCCAGGGCATCGACGCATTCGACCCGACCACCACCTGCGCGAGCCCGGTCCCGGGGCTGCCGTTCTCGACCACGGACGGCGTGCAGATCTCGATCTACTGACCGCTACGCCGGCCGGGCGGCTACCGCCGCTTGGCGCGCGGCGCTACGCTGCACGGTCCCCCGTTCGCGTAGCGTCCGCATGGCCAGAACGTCCCCGCGCTTCAGCAGCCGACACCTGCTTGCCCTCGGCACGTTCCTCGTGCCGCTGGCGGTGCTGGCCGTGCTCGGCTGGAACGAGCTGCGCCGCAGCGGCGCGCGCATCGAGGCCTCGCTCGAACGCGAGGCGCGGCAGTTCCTGGCCAGCGCCCGCCAGGCGATCGACCGGCAGATCGAGCTGCAGGTGCCGGCGGCGATGTTCGAAGCCGAACGGCTGCTGATCGACAACACGCCGACCCAGACAGCGATCGAACTGCGCGAGAAGGATGGCGGCATCCCGGCGGTGCTCGATGTGCTGCTGCTCAACGAGCTCGCCGGCCTCGCCTGGCCGGAGCTGCCGACCTTCACCGCCACGCTGCCACTGCTGCGCGAACCCGAGGCCGGCCAGAAGGAAGGTCGACTGGCGACCGCCGAGACGCTGCTCGCGCACGGTGAGTTCGCGGCGGCGATCGCGCACCTGGAGGACCTGATCCGCGACCTGCAGGGAGCCAACCCGCCCGACGACTCCGGCCGCCGCGCCCGCTCCGACCTGCTCGAGACCGAGGCCCACGCGCGCTTCCACCTCGGCGCCGCCCACCGAAAGCTCGGCCACGCAGAAGCCGCGCGCGAACAGTTCCGCGAGGTCGCCGGTATGAAGATGTCGCACTGGCGGTTCGCGCGCTCGTCGGCCGCGCTGGCGGCGATCCGGCTGGTCGCGCTCGGCGCACTCGCCGAGATGGCCTCCGACAGAGAGCGCCTCGACCTGCTCGAAGACATCGCCTTCGACGTACACGACGCCGTCGCGGACGGCCTGTCGTCGGCCGTCGCCGCGCGGCTGGCGGCGACCTTTCCCGACGACCACGCGCAGCGGGATCGCGTCGACCTGTTCCTGCGGCAATGCGAGCAACGCGCGGCGACCCGCCACTTCGCCGGCAACTACGAGCTCGGCCAGCGCGGCGTACTGCGCGGGCGCCTGCAGCGTCTGACCCAGAGCGGCAAGCCGTGGACCGAGTTCGACGAGCGCATCGTGTCGATGGTCGACGACTACCCCACGCTGCTGGTGGTGCACCACGCCAACCCCGAACTGCAGCGCACCTACCGCGACTGCCAGTTCCTGGCGATCAACTTCGACCTCGATGCGCTGCTGGGCCCGGCGTTCGAAGCGTTCCTGGCGGCGGACGGCAACTACCGGCTGGCGGTCAGCGACCCGGACGACATCGAACTGGTCGCACCGCCGGGCGACGTGCCGGAAGGCTTCACGCCACCGCAGACCGAGACCAACGGGCTGGTGCTGCGCGCCTACCCGGCCAACCCGGCGCAGTTGCTGGCGGAGGCGCGCGCCGACGCCAACAAGCGCACGATCCTGGTGCTCGCGCTGTTCGGGGCGGCCCTCGGAGGAGCACTGTGGTCGTGGCGCTCCGCATCGCGCGAAGCCGAACTCGCCGCGCTGAAGCTCGACCTGGTGTCGCGCGTGTCGCACGAACTGAAGACGCCGTTGGCATTGATCCGCATGTACGGCGAGACCATCGGCATGGGCCGCACCAAGGACCCGGATCAGGCCTCCGAGTTCGGCAGCATCATCGCGCGCGAGTCCGACCGCCTGACGACGTTGATCCAGCGCATCCTCGACTTCTCCCGCCAGCAGGCCGGCACGCTGACCTACCAGAGCGAACGCCACGACCTCGGCGAGTTGCTGCGCGAGACCGCCTACGCCTACGCGCCGCACCTCGAGGAGAAAGGCGCCATCCTGATCGACAGCCTGCCGCTCGGCATCGAGGTCGACTGCGACCGCGACGGCCTCGAGGGAGCGATCGTCAACCTGCTCGAGAATGCGGCCAAGTACGGCCGGCCGGCCGATCCGGACGGCGACGGTGCCGAGCACGAGATCGAACTGCACCTGCAGCGGGTCGCCGACCACGCCATCATCGAAGTGCTGGACCGCGGCCGCGGCATCCCGCCGCGCGAGCGCAAACGCATCTTCGAGGGCTTCTACCGCGCCAGCAACAGCGGCGAAGTGCGCGGGGCCGGGCTCGGGCTCGGCATCGTGCAGCACTTCGCGCGCGCCCACGGCGGCGACATCGAAGCGTTGCCACGCGATGGAGGTGGTACCATCATGCGGCTGACGCTCCCCCTCTCTGCTGCCGGCGGCGCGGCCGCCGGCCCGTCACCTTCTGCCCCGGCCCGAGGAAAAACGCATCCGTGAGCACCTTGACCGATACCCAAATCCTGATCATCGAGGACGAGCCCGACCTGCGATCCGGCCTGCAGCACAACCTCGAACTCGAAGGCTACAAGGTCGCCGTCGCCGCCGACGGCAAGGAAGGCCTGCGCAAGGCGCGCGAAGGCCAGGCCAGCCTGGTGCTGCTCGACCTGATGCTGCCCGAGATGCCGGGCCTCGACGTGCTCAAGCACCTGCGCGACACCGGCCACGAGACGCCGGTCATCATCATCTCGGCGAAGGGCCAGGACCGCGACAAGGTCCAGGGCCTCGAACTCGGCGCCGACGACTACCTGACCAAACCGTTCGGACTCAGCGAGTTGCTGGCCCGCATCCGCGCGGTCCTGCGCCGCACCAGTGCCGGCGCGAAGAACGGCGCCGGGCAGGGCACATCGGTCGGCGGCGTGATGAAGTTCCCCAACCTGACCGTCGACTGGCGGCGCTTCACGGTCACGCGCGACGGCAACGAGGTGCAGCTCTCGCGCTACGAAGCCGAAATCCTGCGCATGCTGATCGAGCACCGCGGCGAGGTCGTCAGCCGCCAGGACCTGCTGCGCAAGGTCTGGGGCTACGTGCACCTGCCGACCACGCGCACCGTCGACAACCACATCGCCCGGTTGCGCAAGAAACTCGAACCCGACGTCGAGAACCCGGTGCACGTGGTCACCGTGCACGGCCTCGGCTACCGCTTCGAGTCCGAGTTGCTGGAGGAGCAGTGAGCCCGGCGTGCGCGACCGTGCTGGCACTGGCAGCGCTGCTCGCGACCGACGGCGCGCTCGCCCAGCGCCCGGCCGACGACCAACCGAGCCGGGCGATCCGCACCCGGC
>DRKG01000154.1 GCA_011051855.1 bacterium
AACTGGGTGACGAGCCGATGTCGCGCGCGTTTGCCGCCTTCGAGCGGTACCCGCAGAAGCTGCTCAACGTCGTCGTGCGCGACAAGCCCGATCTCGACACCGTACCGGCGATCGTCAGCAAACGCCGCGAGATCGAAGCGGCCCTCGGTGAGGACGGCCGGCTCCTGCTGCGCTATTCCGGGACCGAGCCGAAGTGCCGGGTGATGATCGAGGCCCTGGATCGTGAGCAGTGCGAGCGGCTGTGCGAGGAACTCGCCGACGTGATCCGCGCGGAGCTCGGAGCGTGACGATTCGGCTCGCCGTCAGCGGCAGCAACCTGTCCGGCGACGTGCCGTTTTCGGCGGCGTTGGCGGGGGAGCGTGGGGTGTTCGCGCGCAGTTCCCCGGTGGGTGAACGCGGCGACCTCGCCAGTCTGTGCCGGAGCCTGTGTGCCGAGGCCGGCGTGACGGCGGCCGACGTCGAGGAGGTGCTCGTCGACGTCGGCCCGGGCTCCTACACCGGCCTGCGGGTGGCGGTGACGTTCGTGCGCTTCCTGCAGGCTTTCGCGGGTGTGTCGGTGCGGGCGGTCGACAGCCTTGCGTGGCTGTGCCACTCCGCGTGCCGGGGCGAGCACTCCGGCGTCGTGCGCGGCCTGCTCGACGCGCGGCGCGGTCGCTTCTGCACCGCGGCCTACGACTGTGGCGGCGAAGGTGGTCGGCTGGTCGTGCGGCAGGCGAGCGTGGCCCTGCCGGTCGACGATGCCTTGGCGTCGGTCACCGCGGGCGAGATCGTGGCGCTGTCGGCGGCGTTGGCCGAACGCATCGGGGACGACCTGCAGGCCCGCGGTGCCGAGCTTCGCGTCGTGCGCCGGTTGGTGGCGCGATCACTGTTCGAGCCCGGAATCCCGTGGATCGCGGCATGCACCGACGATCTCGAACCGCGTTATCTCATGGCCAGCTACGCGGAGTCGTGACGCGGCCGCCGCGTCACTCGTTGCGCTTCAGCTCCTGATCGCGCAGCAGGCGGATCATCAGGCCGTAGTTGTCGGGCTCGATCTCCAGCGCGAGCTGACGTAGGCGCTCGACCTCGTCCTCGTCTTCCTTGAGCCGTTCCTTGGTGTCGGCGATGTACATCCAGAACCGGCCCTGCAGCGGGTCTTGTGCGACTGCCGCCTGGAATTGCTCGAGAGCCTCGTTGTACTTGCGCTTCTGGTAGAGCGCGCGGCCATAGCCGAAGTGCGTCAGGCAAGTGTCCTCACCCATCTCGAGCGCGGTCTTGAAGTAGCGCTGCGCCTTGATCGGCATGCCGCGGGCGAGGGCGATGTCGCCGGCGTTGCGGTAGCCGGCACCGCTGGCGGCCTTCAGGCCCTTGACGTAGTCGTGCCAGCCCTTCTCCAGCTCCTTCAGGTCGGAGATCTTCATGTACTTCTTGAAGGCCTTGATTTGCTCGTCGGGCTCGACCTTCTTGATGTCGTAGAAGTGCGGAACGCGCTTGATCTTCTTGTCGCGACCGAGCGCCAGATAGAACTTCTTGAAGGCCTTTGCGGTCTTCTTGTTCGACATCAGGTAGTGCACGAAGCTCCAGCCCCACGCGTAGTGCACCGCGTTGAACTGGCTCTGCGGCAACCGAATCAGGTCCTCCAGGCCCTGCCACTCGTCCTGCCGGATCGCATCCTGGATGACCGCCAGGCGACCTTCCTGCAGGTTGCCGATGATCATCTTCTTGTTCTTCTCGTCCCACTCGCTGGCGCCGTAGTACTCCGCCAGCGACTCGTTGACCCAACTCGGGTAGTGGAACTTGGGGTCGATCAGGTGGGTCAGGTAGTGGTTCGCCTCGTGGAACAGCACGTCCTGGGTCAGCGCCTCGTCGAGCCGCTCGTAGTAGAAGTCGAGCTCGATCGGCTTGACGAAGCGGAAGTAGCCGATGACGCCCTGCGGTGCGCCGCTGACCTGATGGAAGTAGTCGGCGTCGTGGTAGAAGCAGACCCGCAGGCGGCCCATGCCGCGCGGCTTCTTGATGCCCCACGCCTTGGTGAAGGTCTTGTAGTAGACCTCCAGCATGTCGGCGTAGCGCTGCATCACGTCCGGGTCGATGGTGTATTCGAAGGCGAAGTTCTTGGTCTTGCTGGTGTAGCGGTTGCGCCACAGACGGTGCTCCTTCGCCTCCTTGATGCGTTGCTTGCGCGTCGCCTTGCGCTTGGCCAGGATCGCGTCGCGCTTCTTCGGCAGCATCCATTTGCCTTCGAAGAACACTTCCCCCTTGTCGATGTGCTTCTGGTCGGCCTCGCTCCAGGAACTCTCGACGGTATCGACCGTGAAGGCGCTGCACTCACGGATCAGTTCGAAGGGCACCAGCACCTTGCCGTGCTGGTAGTGGATCAGAGCACCGTTGTCTTCGCGGGTGATCTTCTGGTCGATGACGAAGCGGCCGTCGGTCAGTTGCATGCTGTCCTGCGCGGTCGCCAGCGGTGACAGCGCGAGCGGCACAGTGACGAACGGCACAGTGACGAACGGCCCAGTGACGAACGGCCCAGTGACGAACGGCCCAGTGACGAACGGCACAGTGACGGCGAGTGCGCGGGAGACGGCCATCAGGGGGCCGAGCAGGTGGGGTGTACGCGGTTGGGGCATCGGGCTCACTTTCCCTTCTTGACGAAGTTGGCGAACTTCTTCTCGTGCTTCTTCCAGGTCTTGTCGGAGATCCCACTGAGCATC
>DRKG01000155.1 GCA_011051855.1 bacterium
CCGTGTTGGAGTGCATCGCCCGCAGCGGGCCGGTGCGCGCCCAGGTGCAGGTGATGGCCGTTCCGGACGACATCCTGGAACACATGTCGCGCGGTCAGATCGTCGAGCATTGCGGCCTGACGCCGCGCCACGTTGCGCAGCGGTTCCGGGTCGACCACGGATCGCGCGTCGAAGGCAACGCCGCGGTCCCTTCGTAACGAAGGCCAAGGCCGGTTGCGGCCACTGGAGGCGCGATGGCGGATGGATTGCAACGCGTGCTGCTGGTTGGAGACGCCAAGAAAGGCGGCTCCGCCGAGCTGGTGTCCCGCTACGCCGCCTGGTTTCGCGATCGCGGCATCGCCACCGATGAGGTCACCGACCGGGATCTGCCGTTGCACGACCGCGCCGCCGATTGTGTGGTCGTCTGGGGCGGCGACGGTTCGCTCCTCGCCGCAGCCCGGCGCATGGCGGAGAACCAGCGCCCGACGCTCGGTATCAACCGCGGCCGCCTCGGCTTTCTGACCTCGTTCGAGGACGAGGACAGCGAGCGGGCCCTCGAACTCTTGCTGCGCGGCGAGTTGTGTGAGGACCAGCGGCTGATGTTCCGCTGCCACGTCGAGGTCGGCGACGGCAGTCGCGGCAACGTGCTCGGGCTCAACGACGTGGTCGTCAGTCGCGCCGGGGCCGGCGGCATGATCATCGTGCGCGTGCGGCGCGGCGACGCCGAGATCGGGCTGTTCCGCGGCGATGGCGTGATCGTCGCAACCGCGACCGGCTCGACCGCCTACTCGATGGCCGCCGGCGGCCCGGTGCTCGCGCCCGACCTCGACGCGGTGGTGCTGACCCCGCTGGCCTCGCATTCGCTGAGTGCGCGGCCGGTCGTGATCTCGATGGGGGCCGGGCTCGATCTCGAGGTCGTCGAGATCGGCGACATGCCCTATGCCTACGTGATCGTCGACGGCCAGGTGCAGGTGCAGGTGACGGTCGGTTCGCGGCTCACCGTGCGCCCGGCACCGATGCGGTTCCGCCACCTCGTGCAGAGTCCGCGGCAGTTCTTCGACGTGCTGCGCGCGAAGTTCGGATTCGCCGGGATGGCGCGCAGTGAGGGGGAGCGGCCTTGAACGAGTTGTTCGAGCTGGCGATGGGTGACGGCGACGAGCGCGTGCGGCGTGCGCTCGAGCTCTTGCGCGCGACCCATCCCGACGACGCCCGGCTGATCGAGCTGTGCTCGCTGGCGGATCGCGACTACGCCGCCGCGGCGCGCGAACTCGGCATCCCCGAAGCCGCGGCCCACCGGCGCCACTATCGCGCGCTCGCGCGCCTCGCCCGCTTCATGGACCGTACCGAACCAGGTACAAACAACAACCTCACCGGGCGTAATGCCCGCAGCCGGGAATAACGCCCGGTGAGGTTGTTGTTTGTACCTGGTTCGGTACTTACCCGAGTTCGAATTGGCGCTTGGCGTCGACGGCGTCGCGGTTGATCGCCACGATCGCCTCTTCGAGGCGGGCGGCCAGCGACTCGCGCTTGCCGACCTGCTGCGCGACCTGGCGCATCATCTGGATCGCCATGCGCAGCGTGCGCACGACGTCGCCGGCGTCGCCGTGGGACAGGCGTTCGAGGTCTTCGATGTCGCCGCCGCGGCTCCAGCAGTCGACCGCCGGCGCGATGCCCCAGTCGGGCTCCTTGATCGGGTTCTGGATGCCCTGGTCGGTTTCGACGTCGCGGAATCGGCGCACGGCTTCGGTCGCCGCCGTCATCAGCGGACCGGGCTGTCGGCGGTGCTGTTTGGGATCGACGCGCCGGCGCTCTTCGTGGATCAGGGCGGTGAACGTTGCCGCGAGCTGGTGGATGTCCATCTGCTCCAGCACGCCGCTGAACAGCAGCTCCGTCGCCTGGATCTCGTAGCCGTTGATGCGCTGGGCGACCTTGCCGCGCGGCAGCAGCCCATCATCGTCGAGGTAGCCCGCGCTGCGCAGCACGTTCACGCGACAGTTGAGGGCCGCGTGGGCCGCGGCGCGCTTCTTGCGCCGGGTGGCGGCCGAGCCCTTCAGCGCCTGGAAGGCCGCGAACGAGCGGTCGTAGGCTTCTTGCAGGCCGGTGGTGCCGAGGCGGTCGTAGAGGTTGAGGATCGTCGAGTACGACAGGTTGAAGCGCGAGGTGATCGGCTCGACCTTGCCGGAGTGGTAGCGCGACAGCGGCCCCTCGATCAGGTCTTCGTCTTCGAGGATCGCGATCACCAGCCCCGACTTGTCGAGCCCCTGGCGGCCGGCGCGCCCCGCCATCTGCAGGTAGTCGCGCGCCTTCATGTAGTTCATTTGCACGCCGTCGAACTTGCGCAGCAGATCGAAGATCACCGTGCGTGCCGGCATGTTGATGCCGAGCGCGAAGGTCTCGGTGGTGAACAGCAGCTTGAGCAGGCCGGACGTGAACAGCCGTTCGACCACTTCCTTGTGGATCGGCAGCATGCCGGCGTGGTGGTAGCCGACGCCGACCAGTGCGCGGCCGAGGATGCCCTGCAGGCCGGGATCCTGTTCCGGGTCGAGTTCGAACCGCTCGCAGATGTCGTGGAAGTGCTCTTCGACGCGGCGGCGCTCCCCGCGGTCGAGCAGGCGGCGGCCCATGCTGCGTTCGGCCTTGATCTCGCACTCTTTGCGCGAGAAGCAGAAGTAGAGGGCCGGCAGGAGCCGGCGGTGCTGGATCTCGTCGAGCAGCAGCACATAGGGCCGCGGCCCGAAGTGTAGGCGGCGGCCCTGGGCGCGTTCCCGCTTGTCACCCCAGCGGGCGCGCTCGCGTTCCCGTCGGCCGGCGCGACCGCCGTGGCGCTTCTCGCGCGCGAGGGCGCGCTCGTGGAAGGTGATGGCGCGCGGCCGCTGCGCGAGCTGGAACACCCCGGCGTGTTCGTGGAACAGTCGGTGGGAGAGCGGCACCGGCCGCTGCTTGTGCTCGATGACGGTCAGATCCTGGTCGCGAACTTCGCGGATCCAGTCGCCGAACTCGTGCAGGTTCGCGATCGTCGCGCTGAGGCCGACGAAGCGCACGTGCCGCGGCGCGAAGATCAGGCTCTCCTCCCAGACGGTGCCGCGGTCGACGTCGTCGACGAAGTGCACCTCGTCGAAGATCACGAAGTCGGTGTCGGCAAAGCGTTCCGGGTCTTCGAACACCGCGTTGCGGAAGATCTCGGTGGTCATGATGACCAGCGGCGCGTCCGGGTCGAGCGTCAGGTCGCCGGTCATCAGGCCGACGCGCAGGCCGTCGCCCTTGAAGTCGCGGAACTTCTGGTTGCTGAGCGCCTTGATCGGACTGGTGTAGATGGCGCGCCGGCCGTTCTGCACGGCGTGTTCGATCGCGTATTCGGCGACCAGGGTCTTGCCGGAACCGGTGGGTGCGGCGAGGAGCACGTTGTGGCCCTGCTCGATGGCCTCGGCGGCTTCGACCTGGAACGGGTTGAGCGTGTAGCCCTTGAAGCGCAGTGGTTCGTGGGTGCTTTGCGGCACCGGCTGAGCATCGCACAGGGTGCTCCCGGATGCGATCCTCAGACAATCAACATTTGTGCATTGTTATCCACGACGTGCGTCCCGGATCGCGCCAACGATGCTCTGGTTTGCGTTCGGCGCGCTCGCTATGCTGGCGATCGTTCCGTCAGTCAGCGGAGCGACTCGCGACGCGGCAATGGGTGGCATGGTGTCCATCCGGCGCCGTCCGGTCCTCGCGCGGTGGGGGTCACCACCGCACCTCCCTTTTCCAATCCCATCGAATGGGGGCCTCGCGCAAGAGGCCAACTCCGGAGCCAGAACCATGGATAGCAAGTCCGAAGTCAACGTCGGTAAGTTCGTCGGCCGCCACCTCTCGCAGTTGAAGATCCTGACCCGCCTGCTCGACCACGAACTCGAGGCCGCCAAGGGTGCGCGCGAGATCACGCTCGACCGCGACCTGATCGAGAACGTCATCGACACGCTCGAGATCTTCACCGACGACTGCGAGTCCGTCAGTGGCGGCACGCGCGAGCGCGCGGCCAAGGGCGAACAGAAGCCGGTCGTCGCCCGCCTGAACTGATCCCGGCTGGACGCAGTCGCCGCCGGCGCGATCCCGTGCGCCGGCCGAGCCTCTTCGCATGAAGTCGAAACCGTCCCTGTGGGCGGTGCGGGTGATCGTGCTCGGCGCGTTCGCCGCGACCGTCTGGCTCTACGGCCCCCGGGCCGTGACGGTGTTGGCTGCGAAGTTCGAATCCCACGGTGAGCTCGCCGGCCCGAAGGTGCAGCTCGACCGCGTCGGTTTCACCGACCGCCCGGCGTGGCTCGAGGGCGAGCTGCTGCTGGCCGTGGCCGAGGCGTTGTCGCCCTGGTTGTCCGACGAACTCGGCATCCTCGACGAACCCGGCAGTCGGCAGTTGTGCCGAGGTCTCGAGTCCGTCGCCTGGGTGCGGAGTGCACGCGTCGAGCGGGTGTTCCCCGACCGATTCCGGCTGCACCTGGCCCTGCGGCGACCGCTCCTGGCCGTGCACGCCGACGGCGGCGAACCGCTCTGCCTCGTCGACGAGGATGCGGTGATGCTGCCGTTCGTCGCGGCGCCGGTGCCGAAGGTCGTGCTCTATCGCGGCGGCGGCAGCCCGACGATCAGCGTCGTCTACGGCGAGCGCTGCGGCGAAGCGCGGGTGCGCGCCGCCGTCGGGGTCGCCCGCGAATGGTTCGGCGAGGTCGCGCCGCTGGTCGCGGACTGCCCCGAGTTGCTGGAAGTCGACACGATCAACCTCGGCGGCCGCTGGGCGGGGGACCACCCGGCGTATCCCGAGGTGCGCGTGTTCCTGCGGCGCGACGATGGCGAGGCGGTCGTCTTCGGCTACGGCCGGCCGGTCGACAGCCCGCTGTCGCGCGTCGCTCCGGCGGTCAAGGCCAGTGTGTTGGGCCACGTGCTCGCCGAGCACCCGGGCCTGGCCGGGCTCGACGGCGGCGAACTGCGGTTCAAGAACCGCTGGCGCGCCTACTTGAAGCCGCGACCCGTCGGCGCGTTCGACCCGATCGAGCCTTGGGCCGAGCTGTCGCGGCCGCGCTGATGGGGCTAGCGCAGCGCCGCGTGGAGTCGCTGGAGCAGCGCGGCCAGATCGAATGCGCCCTGCTTGGTGCAACCCAGGCGCACGACGACCAGCCGGGCCGATGGTGAGACGACGCATGCCTGGCCTTCGTGCCCCGCCATGTAGTAGAGGTCTGCGGGCAGGTCGGGCCAGCGGCGCGCGCTCGGGGCCTCGCCGTCGGCATCTTCGCCGGCCGGATCGGCGTTCAACCAGATGTGCCAACCGTAGCGGCCGTGGCTCGCTTCGGTCGGCGTGGTCGATTGCGCCACCCAGCCTTCGGGCAGGATGCGCTCACCTGCAAACACGCCGTCCTGCAGGTAGAGCAGGCCGAGGCGCGCCCAGTCGCGCGCGGATGCATAGCCGTAGGAACTGCCGACGAAGGTGCCGCTCGGGTCGGTTTCGAGCACGGCCGTGCGCATGCCGAGTCGGCGGAACAGTCGCTGCGCGTGCGCCCAGTAGCTCTCGTCGTCGTCGAAGCTGGCGCGCAGCACGCGGCACAGGAGGTTGCTCGCCCCGCTGGCGTAGTGGAAGCGGCTGCCCGGCCGGGCTGCGGCGCGCTTGCGCGCATACACAGCCGCGTGGTCGGTCGAGGCGAACAGCATGCGCACGGCGTCGCTGGCCGGATTCTCGTAGTCCTCGTCCCACTCGATCCCGGCGGTCATCGCCAGCAGGTGGCCGTAGTTGATCTGCGTGCGGGGATCGCGCGGGCCGCGCCAGTACGGCACACGCGGTCGCGAGGTCGGGTCGAACTCGCCATCGGCTGCGCGCATGCCGAGCAGCGCGTTGGTCAACGTCTTGCTCATCGACCATCCCGGCAGCGGCATGTCGGCCGCGAAGCCGTCGGCGTAGCGCTCGCCGACGATGCGGCCGTCGTGCACCACGACCAGTGCGCGCGTGTGCACCGGCGGGCCCTCGCTGGGCTCCGCCATCGCGGTGTCGAGCGCTTGCTCCAGCGCCTCGCGGTCGAGGCCATCGGCGGCTCGCGGGTCGACGCGTTCGCCGTCCGGCCACAAGGCTTCCGGGTCGGATGCGGCGGGCGCGTCGGCGAGTGGTCCCGGCTGCTGGGCGCGCAGTTCGTCGGCGTCGACGTCCTCGGTCACCAGCGCACAACCGAGCCACGGGCGGAACACGGCCGTCGCGCTCGCATCGCCGAGCGTGCAGGTCACCGACTGGGCGGCGCGGTCGACCTCGATCTGCAACAGCCGGCGGATCATCTCCTCGATCGGTCGGGTCGGCGCGAGCTCCTGCGCCTTCACCGAGGCGAGTGTGCGCCCGCTGACGAAGATCGCCGACGCGGTGATCTTGGCGGTGTAGGCGCAGGCGATCTGCGCGACCTGCTCGTCCGGCTGCTGCGCGGCCAGCGTGGTGACGGCGAACGGGAACACGAGCAGGGCGGCAGTCCTTCGCATGGCCGGCGATGGTAGCAGCCGGGCCCTCTACCTACGCTCGCAACCATGTGGCTTGCGCCGAGGATGTTTGCCCTTGGGCCCTGCCCGTGCGAACCGCCCGGGCAGGGCCAGGTCAGGTCGCGGTGTGCCGGTGGCCGATGATCGGGTGTGCGTCCTGCAGAACGAGCTGTCCTGGTCGGGATCGTCGTCGTGGTTGCGGCGGCATTGCGCATCGCCTTCGTCGCCACCGCAACGGTGCAGTCGCCGCTGCGAGCCGATGCCGGCGAGTACGCCAGCTACGCGCGCAACCTGATCGAGCACGGTGTCTATTCGCTGGCGCAGGAGCAGGAACAGCCGCCGCCGGATTCGTTCCGCTCGCCGGGCTTCCCGCTGTTCGTGGCCGCGTGCCGGCTGGTGGCGGGCGAAGGCGGCTGGTATGCCGTGCTGCGCTGGTTGCAGGTCGGGCTGTCGACGTTGACGGTGTTGCTCGCCTACCGACTCGCGCGGCGCATGCTGCCATTCTCTGCCAGCGTGGTGGCGGCGGCGCTGGTCGCCTGCAGTCCGCACCTGGTGGTGTCGCCGGCGTTCGTGCTGACCGAGTGCCTGACCGCGTTCGTGGTCACGCTGGCGCTGTGGGCGGCGACGGCCGAGGGGTCGCGCTGGCGCACCGGCGTCGGGGTGCTGGCGCTCGGCTTCGCACCGCTGTGCAACGGAACGCTCGTGTTCTTGCCGCTGGTGTTCTTCGTGGCTCGGTGGCGGCGCGATCGGCTGTGTGCGGTCGGGCTCTTGGTGGTCGCGATGCTGCCGCTGGCGCTCTGGCACGCGCGCAACCAGACGACGGAACTCGCCCGGCGCGGTAGCGAGCGCGCGATCGCCTCGATCAGCCACGGCAGCTATCCGGGCATGGTGTTCGCCGACGAACGCTACTTCGGCTTTCCCTACCGGGAGGATCCCGCCCAACCCGAGATGGCTGCGTCCTGGTCGAATCTGTTCGAGGTGCTGGGGCCGCGCATCGCGGCCGATCCGATGCGCTACGCGGTCTGGTACGCGCTGCAGAAGCCGGTGTGGTTGTGGAGTTGGCCGCTGGTGCAGGGGCGTGACGTGTGCGTGTATCCGGTGGCCGATTCGCCCTACGAACGCCAGGCGGTGATGGCGTTCACCCACCGCCTGATGCGCTGGGGGCACGCGCCGGTAATGCTGTTGGCGGCGGTCGGTGTGCTGCTCGGGCTCGGCGCGGGGGCGCGCAGCGGCGTCGGGCACTGGCGCGTGCGCGCGCTTGCGGCGACCGCGGTGCTCGGCACGCTGGCCTACGTGCCGGTGATCCCCGATCCGCGCTACCTGCAGCCGATCCGGCCGCTGCTGTTCGTGCTGGCGGCCGCCGCGATCCCGTGGTCGCTGGCGTTGCTGCGCTCGCGGCACCGGGCGGCGAGCGATGCGTGCGCGGGGCCGGGCGTCATCGCGCCATCGTGACGAAGGCCCGCCACGGGTCTTTGCCGCAGGTCGGATCCTCCGGCGGCCAGTTCGCCGTCGCGAGGCCGTCGACGCCGGGGCGCGGCCGCGCCAGGAGGACGACCACCGCGCGGGTGCCCGCGGCGATGCCGTGCGCCGGTTCGGCCAGGCAGTCGACCGCGCCGACCAGCACGTGTTCGACGTCGCCACTGCCCAGCATGCGCAAGCCCTCGCGCAGGCTCTCGCCGTGGCTGGCCGCATCCGTCGACATGCTGATCGTTGGTCCGCGCAGCTTGTAGCGCAGCGCGACCTCACCGAGGCTCGTGCTGGTCAGGGAATACGGGAAGATGCCGGCGTGCACGCATTCGTCGCCGAGTGAAGCGGCGAAGTCGAGATCGGTCTTCAGCGAGCCGATGCCGGTCTCGATGCAGATCGCGGTCCGGTTGCGCTGGTCCTGGTCGAGAGCGCGTTCGATGCCGGCGGCCGCGCAGGCGAGCACCAGAGCGCGTGCCGGCAGGTCGATGCGGCGGAAGGTCGCGTCGGCCTTGTCGAACACCGCCTTCATCGTGCGGCCCGTGCCGGGTGCGTCGTCGTCGAGGTCGCGCCAGAGCGCGCGCACGCCGGTCGACCCGAAGATGCCGACGTCGTCGACGGTGGCGCAGGCGAGAACGGTGGCGTGTGGGTTCATCGGGAGAACACCGCAGCACCCTGCACGCCGCCGAAGCCGCTGGCGACCTTGAGCGCGTGCCGGGCGCGTTCGAGCTTGCGGGGAGAGGTGGGCAGGTCGAGGCGTGGGTCGCAATCGTTGTCCATGAGGCCGACGTTCCTGGGCACCTGGCGGCGTTCGAGAGCGGCGATCGCCAGCAGCGATTCGAGCACGCCGGCGGCGCCGAGCGTGTGACCGGTCTGGCTCTTGCTGCCGAAGGCCGGCGGGGTGCGATCGGCGTGGTCGCGCCACACGTTGCCGAGGCCGATCGCCTCGGTCTTGTCGTTGGCGCGGGTGCCGGTCGCGTGCAGGTGCAGCAGGTCGATGTCCGTCGGTTGCAGGCCGGCGTGCTCGATGGCGCGACGCGCGGCGAGGCCGATGCCGAGTCCTTCGTAGTCGGGACCGGTGACGTGGCAGGCATCGTTGGCGCCGGCGTAGCCGGAGACGCGGATGCCGATCGACTCGCGTTCGTCGCTGGTCAGCACGATCGCGCCGGCGCCGTCGCCGAGCGAGACGCCGCGGCGCGCGGCGTCGAACGGCCGGCAGCGGTGCGGATCGAGCGCACCCATGCCGGAGAATCCCCTCAAGATGAACTCGTTGATGACGTCGGACGCGACCACCAGCATGCGGTCGACCTCGCCGGCGGCGATGCGGCGGGCGGCGACCGCGATGCCGACGACGCCGGATGCACACGCGACCGACACGGCCGACGGGCGGCCGCCGAGGCCGAGGTCCGCGGTGAGTTGGCGCGCGACGAACATCGGCGAAGCGAGCCCCTCGCCGGGGCCGCAGATGCCAGACATGTCCGCTTTGGTGGTGGCGTAGACCAGGCCGATGCGGCGCCGGTCGGGTCCACCCGCTTCGGCGAACGCTTCCTCGGCGGCCGCCTCGGCGCTGCGTCGCGGCAGGTCGTTCTCGGCGACGTCGTCCGGGAGCGTGCCCGGCGGGAACTCGCCGACGACGTCGGTCGCGACCTCGTAGGCGTGCGTGCGCACGCGCTCCTGCAGCGCGGTCTCGCCGGCGAACACCCCGGTGACCAGGGCCGCGAGGCCGCGGCCGAAGCCGGAGAGTGCGCCGCGCCCGGCAACGAACACCGACCGCCTCATCGCCCGTCCGCCCCGTTCGCTGGCGGTCCGAGGCGGGTCTCGCCGTGGGTGTCGATGGTCAGCCGGTAGCCGAACCAGCCGTTGTCGAGCACCGCGCGCGTCGGCACGGCCCACGCGGGGTTGTCCCAACTGTAGGTGATGCGGATGACGCCCGGTGGGTCGGCATCGAGCCGCTCGAAGGTGCGTTCGATCGGGCGGCCGCCAGCGCGCCGCTCGGTGATGCGCTCGCCGTCGCGTTCCACTTCGCTCGCACCCGGCGGCAGCCACGGGAACAGCGTGCGCTGCACGTCGAGCAGTACGAAGCGCGGTGGGATCGGGAGCTGTTCGGGCATGTGGTTGGCGACCGCGATGCCGTCGGGGCCCTGCTCGATCGAGAACCCGACCGAGCCCATCGGCGACAGGCCCAGCACCGTCAACGTGTCGCCGCGTCGCTGCACGGCGGCGTCGAAGCCGCGTTCCTCGCGTCGTTCGCCGGGAGCCTGCCAGGAGGCGGTGACGTGCTGCTGCCAGACCGCTTCGATCGGCAGGTTGGTCGGCGGCTGCAGGGTGCCCGGATAGTCGGCAGCCGACAGGGTCGGGCGCGTCGTTCCGCAGCAGCCGGCGAATGCCGTGAGCAACGCGGGGAAAAGGAACGTGGCGGAGGGGTTCAAGCGGCTCGTGGTCGGGTTGCCAGCGCGCAGACGGTCGGCGCCAGGGACAGGCACATTAGCACGCCGACGGTCGAAGTCAGACCGATGTGGAATAACGGCGGTTGCTGCGACAGGGCCAGGAGGCCGAAGCCGAGGATCGTCGACAGACCGGCGAGCGCGACCGCCAGCAGGGTGGCGTCGCGCGCAACTTCGTCTCGGTGGTGTTCGGCGAGGAAGACGCCGTAGTCGACGCCCATGCTGACGACCATCAACAGAGCGACCAGCGACAGCATGTTGAGTTCGAGGCCGAGGAGTGCGAGCAGGCCGGCGGTGCCGGCGGCGCCGAGCACGGCCGGCACCCAGGCGA
>DRKG01000156.1 GCA_011051855.1 bacterium
CGCCATGGACCGTGACGGCACCCGCATCGCGGTCGCCGCCAATGGCGTGGTCGTGCTCTACGACGCCGCGACGCTGACCGAGATGGGCAGCTTCACGGTCACGGCCGGCGCGATCGAGAAGGACATGGCGTTTCGTTAGCAGGGCGTTGGCCAGACCGACCGCTACCGTTCACACCCGCGAAGCCGAACCGGCGACGGCGCGCGCCAGCAGCACCGGCAGGTCTCCCGGCAGCGGGTGCCCGAGTGCCTGTCGCAGGCGAGTGACCGGGACCGGCAGGTGCGGCATCTCTTCGGGCAACTGCGCGATCGCGCCGAACTGCAGGCGCTGTCGCGCGATGCCGAGGGCGTCGGCTGCGGCGAGCGCGAAGTCGCGCACTCTGTGTAGCCGGCCGCTTGCGAGGTTGATCGTGCTCCGGTCGAACGGTCCCTGTCGTTGGACCACGGCCGAGGCGTCGGCGAGCGCCAGATCGACGAACGCGCTGGCGACGTCCTGGACCAGAACGAAGTCACGCTGTTGTTCGCCGGTGCTGAGCGGGACGGGGTCGTCGCGATCGCGCGCCGCCAGCAGCGTGGGAAAGAGGCGGCCGCTGCGTTCGCCGTGCCCGAACACCGTGAACGGCCGCAGCACCAGCGCCGGCAGTCGATGTTCGCGCACCGCGCGATGCACGATCTCGCTGCCGGCGAGCTTGCTCTTGCCGTAGGGCGTGAACGGTTGCGGCTGCACGCTTTCGTCGAGCGGCTCGGACAGCGTGCCGTATTCGAACGCCGAGCCGGCGTGGACCAGGCGCAGGCCGGGCCAGTCGGTGTGTTCGTCCGTGGCGAGGACGTCGACGAGCTCCGCCAGCAGGTCGGCGTTGAGACGTTGCATCGCGGTCTCGTCGCGCTCGTGCTTGGCGACGCCGTAGCCGGCGAGGTGGAACACGCACGCTGGCCGCACGGCACGGATGCTTTCGGCGAGTGCGCCGGGCCGCATGCCGTCGACCTGCAGCACCCGCGCGTTGCCGCCCGCCAGCACCGCGGGCAGCCGCGCCGGGTCGCGGACCGCCACGGTCACCGCAGCCCCGCGGCGCAGCAGTTCGGTCGCGACGTGGTGGCCGATGAAGCCCGAGGCACCGGTGACCAGCACGGGTAGAGAGCGCAGCGAAGATGGGGCGGGGGTGGCCACGTCCGAAGGATAATGGGTGACCTGACTCGTGGCGTGTGTTCGTCTAACCGGGCACATGTCGGAACGACCGCGTCGCATGTCCCTGGTGCTGGCCCTCGCCGTGCTCGCGATCGGTGCATGGGCGCTCCGGTCGTATCCAGCGGTGATGACGACCTCCGAGGCCGGCATCGACTTCCTCGACGCCGATACCGTGCGGCGACTCGTCAAGCTCGATGCGAAAGCCGGCGCGAGTGACTACCCGGTGCTCGAACAGCGTGACGGCTTTCCAGAGGGCGTGGTGATCCAGTGGTCGCTGCCGATGGACTGGGTGATCGAGTCAGTCGACGCCGTCGCCCCCGAGCTGTGGCCGAATGCGCGCCGCTTCGAGACCGGTGCGGCGTTGGCCGGACCGCTGCTCGGCGTGCTGGCGGTGATCGCGTTCGCGCTGCTGGTGTGGCGCCTGTTGCCGCCGGGACAGGCGGCGCTGGCGGCGGTGCTCTATGCCAGCTCGGCGCCCGGCGTCGAGGTCACCCGGCTCGGCAATGGCGACCACCAGAGCTTGCAACTGCTGTGCGTGGTGATCGCGATCCTCGGCTGCCTCGTGCTGCTGGCCGGCAAGGGCGGGCGACCGTTGGCGTGGTTTGCGGGCGGGATCCTGGGCTTGAGCTTGTGGGTCAATGCCGAGTCGATGTTGGCGTTGATCATCGACGGGCTGGCGATCTGGGTCGTGCTCAGCCTGAGCACGGCCGAGCACGTTGCCCGTCAGTTGCCGCGCTTGTTGCAGTTCGCCATCGCCTGCGCCGTGGTGTCGATCGTCGGCGAACGGATCGAGAACGCCGGCGCGTTGACGCTCGAGTGGGACCGGATTTCGGGCTTCCAGGTGGCCGCGAGTCTCGGGTTGGTGGCCTTCGTGGGGTTGGCGATTCGGTTGCTTCCGCGGTTCGGGCAGCCGGCGAAGTCGATGTCGCTCGCGGCCGGGATCTCAGCGGCGCTGGTCGCCGGTCCGTTCCTGCTGGTGCCCGGTCTGCGCGCGGCGCTGTTCGCCGAACTCGCGCGCATGGCGACGTTCGCCGGTTTCTGTCGAGCCTGCGTGAACGAGTACCAACCGCTGTTCGCCGACGGCATCGGCCTCGCCCGGATCGTCTACGGCGACGTGCTGTGGCTGATCCCGCCGTGCTTCATCGGTTTGGTGTGGGCGCGGTCGCTGGTGCCGAGTCTGCGCGCCGGATTCGCGATTCCGGCTGTGCTGCTCGGTGGTCTGGTGCTCAATCAGGTCAAGCTGGCCCACATGTTCGCCATCCCGTGGGCGATGCTGTTGCCCGTGGGCGGTGCCGGTCTGCTCGATCGGATCGCACACGCCGGTTGGATCCCGGCCGCGCGCATGCCACGGGTCCGTTGGCTCGCCGGCGTGCTGGTCGCCGCCTTGGCACTCTGGCACATTCTGTCGCTGGCCCTTTCGAGCGTGCCGGCCGGCCGGGACGGTCGCCACGAAGTCGTGGCCGCGATCCGCGACCTCGAGTTCTCGCCGGACAGTGCCATTGCGGCCGAACGGGTCGCCGTGATGGCCCCCTGGGATCTCGGTCACTACCTGCTCTACGAAACCGACAAGCCGATCATCGCATCGAGCTACCAGCGTCGGGTCGACGGCATCCGCGCCAGCTTCGAAGTCGCTTGCAGTCCGCCCGATCGGGCCCACGAGATTCTGAAGCAACACCGGGTGCGGTGGTGGGTGCGCCCCGGCGCGCCGAAGTTCCTGACCCAATACCATCAGGTCGTGCCCGGCGCGCCGCAGCTCGCGCGCAGCGTCGACGGCCCCGATGGCCCGCGGATCGGGCTGTCGCCGGCGGTGCGTGAGACGCTGTGGGCGCGAACGGCGCCCGGAGAGGAGCTGCCGGAATGGTTGGATCCGGTGTTCGACACCAAGAGCATGGTGTTCGGCGCGCCGGAGTTCCGCGTCTTCCGCGTCGAGTACTGAACCCGGTACAAACAACAACCCGATCGGTAAAAATGCCCGGGCTGGCCCGGGTATTTTTACCGATCGGGTTGTTGTTTGTACCGGGTTCAGTACTCGACCA
>DRKG01000157.1 GCA_011051855.1 bacterium
CTGCTGGGGGTCGACTTGCCGGCGGTCGACGGCGACGAACGCAGTCGCCGCTGGCGCCTGTTCGGCACCGTGCGGGCCTACGATCGCCGGGGCGACCGCGAGGCGATCGCGACGACGCTCGAGGATCCGCAGTTGCTGCTCGATCTGCTCGGGGACCCGATGGTCGCGGGCAACGCGCTGCCGCTGGTGGTGCGTTCGCTGTTCTGGTCCGGGGACGTCAAGCTGGCGGTGCGGGCGATCCAGTATCTTGCGGCCGAAGAAGGCTCCGGGGAACTGGCGACCATCGTCGACGCGGCGGTCTCCGATCTGCTCTCGCGCCTGGAGACGCGGGTCGACACCGACGACCAGGAGAGCACGGCGTCGATCCTCGGCAAGGTGCTCGGCATGTCGGGCTTCGATCGGCAACCGTTGGACGTGCAGTCGCGCTACCACCGTGCACTGGCCGAGCGCCTGCTCGAGGCGAGCGAGTGGCAGATGGCGATCGAGGCCGCCGAGAAGGCGCAGCGGCTGGCTGCGGGGCACCTGATGCTCGAGAGTTCGGCGGCGTTGGTGGCGGCCCTCGGCGAGCTGCGCGAACACGACACCGTGCGGGTCGAGCCGCGCACGGAACGGCCCGAGCGCGAGCTTGCGCTCACGCGCCTGCAACACGTCACCGAAGAACCGGAGCACGCCTCGCCGGAGGCCGTCTACCTGCGCAGCCTGCTGGCCTACGAGACCGGCGATCTGCAGGTCGCGGCGCGCGGTTTCGACCGCGCGATCCGCGGCCTGCGCCGCCTGGAGGGCCGGGACGTCGAGCTGCGCGACCGGGCGCGTTTCTACCAGGCGGCGGCGCTGCTCAGTGCTGGCGATCCGGCCGAGACGACGCGCGCGTTGAAGCTGATGGAACAGTCATTGGCGACCGTGAAGCCGGACCTGGAGAGCTTCTACTCGGTACACGAAGCCCTGAAGAAGCACGACCGGCAGTTGTCGCTGCGCTTCCTCGATGCCGTCGACATCGGGCGCGGTTCGAGCGCCGACCAGTTGCTGTTCGTGGCGCTCGAGTACCAATCACTCGGCGAGGCGACGCCGGCGCTGCACGCTGCCCGTCGCGTGCTCGAAGTGGCGGTCGACCTCGACCAGCGCATCGAGGCACTCGGCGTCGTGCTGACGGCGCACAACATGCTCGGCGAACGCGACCAGGCGCGCGCCTGCTACGCGGAGATCCGCGAGCTGCTCGCCCAGCGCGGCAAGTTCGAACAGCTCGAGAAGCTGCTGCAGAACGAAGAGCTCGTCGGTCAGGCACTCGACCACTTCGAGATCAAGCTGGAGCTGGTGCAGGTCTACGAAGAGCTCGAGGGCCGCGACTTCGACCGCGCCAACCTACAGGTGCAGCTCGCGCGCTCGCTGCGGGCGCGCAAGGACGTCGAGTCGCTGCAGGAGTCCTACGGGTTGTTGCAGGAGGTGGGCGTGGTGTTCCCGGACCTCGCGCAAGAAGACCTGCAGCAGATCGAGAAACTGCTCGCGGTCAGCGATGCCGAACCGGCCAACGGCGACGACGCGGCGGCCGCGATCGCGCGCCTGCGGCAGGACCTGGGTCGCGCGCCCCGCGTGCTCGTGGTCGGCGGCAACGAGCGGCAACGCCGCCATCACCACCGGCTGGAGAAACTCGGCCGCGAGTGGCAGTTCGAGAGCGAATGGCTGATGACCAACTACACGTCGCCACAGAAGACGGTGGCGACCATCGGCGATCGGCTGAAGAGCGGCGTCGACCTGTTGATCCTGCTGCACTGGAACCGGCACGAAACCACGGAACCGGCACTCGAGATGGCGCGCACGGCCGGGGTGCCGGCACGCATCGTGCATTACGCGGGCTTCACCAGCCTGCAGGTCGCCCTCGCCGAGCAGTTCCCGCGCCTGTCGCCGGTCGCACCGTGAGCCGCGTGGGCCTACGCTCGGACCGGCTGTGGAACGAGCGTACGAGTGCCTGATCATCGGCGGTGGCCCGGCGGGTGGCACGCTGGCGTTGCTGCTCGCCCGGCAGGGCATCTCGGTGGCGTTGGTCGACGACGGCCGCGCGCACCAGAGCGGCCCGTACGAAACCGTGCTGGCTGCGGGGCGGCGTGCGTTCGAACAGCTCGACCTGGTCGGCCCCGATGTCGGCGTGGTGCCCGACCCGATGCGTCACGGCGCCATTTGGGGCGCCGACGACGTGGTTTGGCGCGACGACGAAGCGCCGGGCCTGCTGGTGGATCGGGCCGTGTTCGACCGCGGCCTGCGCGACCGCGTGCGGCAGGCCGGTGGCGTCGTGTACGAGGGCGTGCGCGCCGAACCGTTCGGGTCGGCCTATCGCTGCGGCGACGACGTGGTGCGCGCCCGCCGGGTCGCATACGCGACCGGACGCAGCCGGGTCGCCGAGTTGCCGTCGCCGACAGCGGTCGGGGCGGCGAGCGTGGCGATCACGGTGCACGCAGAGCCGGCGGCGCACGATCGGGGGCGGGCGGTCGTCGAGGGAGTTCCGGACGGCTGGATCTGGACGCATGCGCCCGCGCGCGGCGTCGCGAGCGCGGCCGTGTTCGTCGACCGGCAGAGCCTGCAGGGTCGCCGCAGCCGGGATGTGGTCGCAGAACGGCTGCGCTCGGCCTCGGGGCCCGCGGCGCGCCTGACCGCGTGGCGGGTGCGGCACGGCAACGACGCGACGGCCCGCTGCCGTCCGGTGGACGGCGATCGGCTGGTGCTGGGCGACGCGGCGGCGTGCATCGACCCGCTGGGGAGCCAGGGCATCGAGAAGGCGGTCGCGGCCGCGCAGCACGCCGCCTCCGTGGTGCGCTCGGGGCTCGAACACGCGTCGTGGTGGCCGCGGCTGCTGCGGGTGCACCACCGCTGGGAATGCGACCTGCAGCGCGCGCACTTGCGCGTCGCCGCCGACTACTACGCGCGTGAGGTGCGCTTCGCCGATCGGCCCTTCTGGCTCCGCCGCGCCGAGGCGATGGTCGCGCCGGCGGTGCCGAGCGGTGCGCTGCAGTTCCGCTCCGACCTCGAACCCGCGCGGGTGCTGAGCCGAAACGGTGCGAGCTTCTGCGAAGCCGATGGCTTCTGCGACCCGACCACCGGGGACGCCTGGTCGCGGGTGGGGCGGGTGCCGCTGCGCGAACTGCGGCAGTTGTTCGCGACGCCGCGCACCGTGCACGACGCCGTGCGCGCCGCTGGCGAACTGCCGAGCCTGTTCGTGTTGTCGCCGGCCGAAGTGCAGGCGGCGATCGAGGCCCTGTTCACGCGCGGTTGGCTCGTTCCCGCTCCGCCCGCAGCAGAACCCCGGTGACCGCGGCGACCGCGAGGCTCTCGCCGCGCGCCCGCAGTTGGCGTCCGCCGTCGGCTTCGCGAGCCGGCAGCGGCGAAGCGAACCAGATCAGACGGTCGCCGTAGGGGCGCAGTTCGGGCATCTGCGGCAGCACGTTCGGGTCGCCGACGACGGCTTCGACCGACGCGAGGTTGCCCGGATCGCACGGCAGTCCGCCATAGCTGGCCGGCGCGACGACGCGCACACCGCGCGCGCGGCCGTCGGCGAGCGCGCGCTGCAGCGCTCGCCGGTGGCGGAGCGAAGTGGTGCCGAGGCTCAGATTCACCAACGGGGCTCCCAGGCCGACCGCGTGGCGCAGCGCGTGCAGCACGGCCTCGAAGTCGCACGTGGCGTCGCGGTCGAACACCCGCACCGACAGGATTTCCACGTCGGGAACGAAGCTCGCGATGGTGGCCGCAACGGCGCTGCCGTGGCCGAGCTCGTCGGTCGCCCCGCCGTCAGGTTCGGCCGGGCCGGTGCGATCGAAGCGCGGGCCCGCCGTCACCTGCACCCTGCCGGCCAACGCCGGGTGGGCGGGGTCGACACCGCTGTCGATGACGACGCAGCGCGGTCGGCTCATCCGTCGACGACGTGGATGCGCCCGCTGATCTCGCCGTCGAGTTCTACCGAGGGCAGGCGTTCGAGGGTCCTGCCGTCGAACACCTCGAAGTCGTTGCCGGCGACGCCGACGTAGAGCTTGCTGGCGTCCGGCGCGATCGCGACCAAGCTGCGCCGCGGCCGGAACTCGTAGAACGCTTCCTTGATCAGCTTGCCGGTGTCGAGGTCGTAGGTCGCGAGCTGGCGGGCTTTCCCGCGGCCGCGGCCCATCGTCGCGGCGATGCGCTTGGTGTACGAGACGCGCATGCTCCACGAGAGCTTGCTCGGCCCCCATTCGACGACCTTGCCGAGCTTGTGGTGTTCGAGGTCGAGTTCGACCAGTCCCCAGTTGGTGCGGCGGCTCTCGATCGGATCAGTGGTGGTGAAGATCATCAGCGCGCGCTTGGGATCGCGGCGATCGTAGAGGTCGATCGAGCCCAGTCGGATCGCGCCGGCGCCGAAGAAGCGCGGCGTCTTCAGCGCGATGCGGTTGCGTTCCTCGAACGTGCGCGCGTCGAGGAACAGCAGGTCGCCGTCCTTCTGCTGCAGCCAGCAGGTGCCATCGGGAGACAGCCTCGCGTTGCGGTCGAGAGCGTCCGGCAGCTTCTTGAGCTTTTGCACGACCTTCCGGTTGGCGCTGTCGTAGAGCAGCCACTCGCTGGGCTCGAAGCTGTAGCGGTCGATTTCCTTCTTGACGCGATCGGTGTGCACCAGCCAGTGCACGCCGCCCGGGCACTCGCGCACGCTGCGCACCCGCAGGATCATGCCCTCCTCGGTGAACAGGTGCTCACCGGCGAGTTCGCCGGTGGTCAGGTCGACGACTTCGATGGCGCGTTGCCGGTTGGTCACCACCAACAGCCGTTTGCGGTCGTGGGTGAGTTGCGAGCGCCAGAACATGCCGCCCGCGAGCTTGACGCGGTGCACGATCTGGTCGGTCTCGGGGTCGAACTTGACCACCATGTCCGGGTAGATCGTGAACCAGAAGTACTGCTTGCCGGCGAGCGCTTTCGGCGACGGTGCCGCGACCGGCGTGAACTCAGGGAGTTGCAGAGACTTCTTGCCGGCGGGCTTCTGCGCGCGCGGGGCGGCGATGCACAGCAGCAAGACGAGTAGGCGAAGAGCATGCATCGCGGGCACTAGGGGAATACCAGGTCGATCGACTTCCAGTCCTGCATCGGAGCCCCGCACGAAGAGGTCCACGAAGGCGCATTGGTGACGCCGTCCGGCACCTGCGCCGGCCAGTAGCAGGTGTGGTAGCAGTCGTAGAGGTCGCGCTCGATCGGCTGGCACAGACCGTGCGTGCCGTTCGACGAGTCGACTTCCCATCCGGGCGCAAACACCGTGGAGCAGCCGTATGGATACATCGTCGGCGGTGGGTCCTGGCTCAGTGCGCGGGCGGTACCGCGACGTTCGAGCACCATGCGGGCCAGTTCGCGGGCCTTCTGGTTGCAGGCGACGATGCGCGGCTCTGGGGTGGGGGAGACGTCTTGCGGGCGGTCGCTCATCGTTGTTCGAAACGGGCGAGGAAGGAAGGGTTGTGCTGTTGGATGCGCGCGTACGAGCGCAGGCCGAGGTCGACGAAGCCGCGGATCCACTCACAGTAGTGCACGTTGGCGCGGGTGGCTTCGCCGTAGCGCACGTGCGCCTCGTGGTAGCAGCCGCCGGCACACAGCGGGCGGGCGAAGCAGGTGGTGCAGTCGGTCTTGTTGTCGACGTGGGCGCGTTCGAGGAACGCGCCGCGCTGCTGTTCGTCGATGCCGTCGCGCACGTTGCCGATCGCGTGGCTCTTCGATTCGACGAAGCGGTGGCACAGGCCGACCTCGCCTTCGGTGGATACGCCGACGAGCCCGAGTCCGGCTCCGCAGGGATGGGCCTTGTTGACGCCCTGGTGCAGTTCGCGCACCAGGTCGCCGAGGTTGCTGAAGCCGTGCTGCTCGCCGGTGAGGGCCGCGGCGACGTAGTCCTCGGCCAGCACCGCGAACTCGCGCAGCAGGCGCTCGTAGCCCTGCTCGCCGAGTGCGTAGTCGCGGCCGAGCGCCGCCGTGACCGGTGCGAAGCCGACCTCGTCGAAACCGAGTTCCTCGGTCAGGTAGCGATAGGTGTCGACCACCGGCGTGGCGCCCGCGGTAACCGTGACACGCGCGCCGACGGCGCGGCCGCTGCGTTTGCGGTTGGTGGCGAGGAGCTTCTGGATGCGCGGCTCGACCACGTCGAACGAACCGGCGCCGCTGCGGAAGGTGCGGTGGCGATCCTGGTCGCCCTTGCCGCCGTCGATCGACACCGTGATGCCGAAGCGGTGACGGGTCAGGAAGTCGATGATGTCGTCGGTCAGCAGGGTCGCGTTGGTGGTCAGCGAGTAGTGTACGCGCTTGCCGAGTTCGGCCGCTCGGCGCTCGGCGTAGTCGGTCGCGCTGCGGATCGCGTCGAAGTTCAGCAGCGTCTCGCCACCGAAGAACGTGACCGACACCTGCGGCCGTTCGCCGCTGCTGCGCAGCAGGAAGTCGATCGAATCGCGCGCGGTCTGCTCGTCCATGCGCGCCTTGCCGGCACGGTCACCGGTCAGCTTGTCGTCCCCGTACTCGTAGCAGTAGGTGCACGACAGGTTGCACTTGTTGGTGACGTTGAGCACCAGCGTCGCCAGCGGAAACGGCATCGGCGGCAGCTTCGCGCGCGGTGCCTGCGGTTCGCCGACGGGTCGGATCGCGCCCAGGTCGATCAAGTCGTGCAGGGTCGCCTCGGCGCGATCGCGCGTCACCGCCGGTTGTTCTTGCAACCACGCCTCGCTGTCGGCGCCTCCGTCGGCGGCGAAGGCGTCGACGACGCCCGCGGTCGGTGCGTCGAGGGCCAGGATCGCCGCCGAGTTGGCCAGGTAGACGAACTCGGCTCCGTCCGGTTCGCGGAACCGGCGGTGCACTACCGTGC
>DRKG01000158.1 GCA_011051855.1 bacterium
GCTGGACGTGCCGACCGAAGGCTCGGTGGCCGATCCATTGGTGCGCTTCTTCCGGATGCGCGAGCTGCGGGGGGCGCGGCGGTGAGGCGCGCGCCGTTGGTGCCGCTCCTGCTGCTGGCGGCCTGTGCCGAGCCGGATGTGCCGTTGCCGTGGTCGGCACCGCCGGAGCAGCCGCTCGACCTGCGCGTGACCGTGCGCCCGCTGCACGTGGCTCTGCTGCAGCCGATCACGGTGACGCTCGATCGCTATCGGGCCGATGGCGTCGAGGTGTCGTTCCAGCCCGTGGTCGAGGACGAGCGGTTCGTCACCGACCGCATCACGAAGGCGGAAGAACGCGCGTTCGGCGACGGATGGGTGCAGCGCACCGAGTTGGTGCTGTTGCCGGTGGCCGGACCGGGCGAGCTGCAGGTGCCGGCGTTTGCCGCCGAGACCGTGGTTGCCGCCGGGGAAGAGCCGCAGGTCGCGACCACCGACGAAGTGACGATCACCGTCGATTCGGCCCTGCAAGGCGAACACGGCGCCGGGATCGAAGCGCCGGGCGGGCCGTTCGCGGCGCGCACCAACTGGTGGCTGTGGGGCGGTGGGGCTGCGGCTCTGCTGCTGGCCGGTGCGGCTCTGGCCCGATGGTTCGCGCGCCGTCGCCGCGCGCCCGACGATCCGCTGACGGTCGCCGTGCCCGCCCATGTCAGGGCGTTGCGCGAACTGCAACGCTGGCGCGGCGCGCCGCGGGGCACCCCGGCAGAGGTCGCGGCGTTCTACGTCGGCGTTTCGCAGGTGCTGCGTGTCTACCTCGAGGAGCGTTTCGGCCTGCACGCACCCGAGCGCACCACCGAGGAGTTCCTGCGCGACCTCGAATCCGCCGACACGCTGGCGCGCGCGCACCGCGCCGAGCTCGAACGGTTCCTGCAGCAGTGCGATCTGGTCAAGTTCGCGGCCGTGGTGCCCGGCGAGGAAGAGCACCAGCGCACGTTCGAACTCGCCGAAGCGTTCATCGAGTCGACCCGGGCCGACCGCATCGAACGGGAAGCGGCGACCGCGCGGCCGTCGGAGGTTCCGGCGTGACCGCCGCGTTCGAACTGTGGGGCATCACCCTGCTCGATCCGTGGCTCCTGCTGGCCGCGCCGTTGGTGCTGGTCGCCGGCTGGTATCGGGCGGCGACGAAACGTGCCGCGGTCCCGACCGCGTCGGCGGCGTTGTTCGCCGACCTGCCGCGCACGCTGCGCCGGCGGCTGGCGTTCGTGCCGCTGGCCGGCAAGGTCCTCGCCGGTCTGCTGCTCGCCGTGGCGTTGGCGCGGCCGGTCGAGCGGCAGCTCGTACCGCTGCGCGACGAAGGCATCGACATCGTGCTGGTCGTCGACACCAGTTCGTCGATGGAGCAGCAGGACATGCGCGAGGACGTGGCCTACCGGCGCATGGATGCGGCGCGGGAGCGCGCCGAAGAGTTCGCCGCCGCGCGGGTGCACGATCGCGTCGGGTTGGTTGCGTTCGCGCGCTTCGCCGAACTGCGCTGCCCGCCGACGCTCGACGAGCAAGCGCTGGGCGCGTTCCTGCGGGCGCTCGACACCGTGCCGGTCGGCAGCGAGTTCGACGCCACCGCGATCGGCACCGCGCTGGCCAAGGCCGTCGACGTGCTGGATTCCAGCGACGCCAGGTCGAAGGTCGTGATCCTGCTCAGCGACGGCGAGAACAACGTGTTCGACATCACGCCGAAGGACGCCGCCAAGCTGGCCAAGGACGCCGGCGTGCGCGTGCACACGATCGGGCTCGGCCGTGGGTTGCCGCGCGCGCTCGGTTTCGTGCCGCTGGAGTTCGAGGCGCTCAAGCTGATCGCCGAAGAGACCGGCGGCACGTTCCAGCAGGCCGTCGATGATCGCGCACTCGCCGGCGTCTACGAGCGTATCGACGCGATGGAGAAGGTGGCGCGCGAGGATCCGCGCTACCGCACGGTCGACCGCTTCGAGTGGCCGCTCGGTCTCGGCCTGCTGGCGCTGCTGGTGGCGATCTTGTGCGAGGTGCTGGTGGTGCGGAGGGTGCCGTGAGCGAGGTGGTGTTCACCCGCGGCGAGTTGTGGCCGCTGTTGCTGGCGTTGCCGGTGGTGTGGGCTCTGCTCTACCTGTTGTTCGATCGCGGGCGGCAGGCGCTGCGCCGCTACGGTGCGGCTCCGACAGGCAGAGTGAGCACGCCGTTCCGGCGATCGTTGTCGCTGACGACCCTGCTCGGGCTCGGCCTGCTCTGTTGGCTGGATCCGCGGTGGGGCGACGAGGTGGTCACGGTGGAGCGCCGCGGCCTCGACCTGATCTTCTGCCTGGATACGTCGCGTTCGATGCTGGCGCGCGATCTGCCGCCGATGCGGCTGGAGCGTGCCCGCCGCGACATTCTCGCGGTCTTGCCGCAGCTCGAACGCGGCGACCGGGCAGGCCTGGTGGTGTTCGCCGGCGAGGCGCGGTTGTGGATCCCGTTGACGCACGACATGGCGTCGTTCGCCGGCCTGCTCGCAGAGGTCGACACCGACATCGTGCGCACCGGCGGCACCGACCTCGGCAAGGCGCTGCGGCGCGCGTTGGAGCTCGCCGATCCGGACGACGTCAACACCACGGTGGTGGTGCTGATGACCGATGGGGAGGATCTCGCCGGCAAGGGCCAACAGGCGGCGCTCGAACTCGAAGCCGAGGGGCTGACCGTCTACACCGTCGGCTACGGCAGCGCGCTCGGCAGCAAGATCACCGTCGAGGTCGCCGGCCAAGAGCAGTTCCTGAAGGACCGGCAGGGCAACGAGGTCGTGTCGCGCATGGACCCCGAGAGCCTGCGTCGGGTGGCGGAAGTGACCGGCGGCGAGTTCGTGCGCGCGGAATCGGTGGCGCTGCCGCTCGTCGAACTGCACGACAAGCGGTTGCGGCCGATGCAGAAGCGGGCCTACGACGCGGGCGAGGAATCCGGCAAGCGGGCGCGCTACCAATGGGTGCTGCTGCCGTTGATGGTGCTGTTACTGTGGGAGGTCGCGTTCGCGCATGGACGACACCGATGAGACGCTGCCGATGAGGTCCCCGAGATGAAGGCGCTCTTCTTGTGCACGACGTTGTTGCTGGCTCTTGGCGGTGGCGACCGGGAGCGCGGCCTGCGGTTGTATCGCGACGGCGACTACGCCGGGGCCCAGGCCGCGTTCGCCGCCGCCTGCACCGCGGCGCCGGACGACGCCGAGTTGCAGTGGAATCTCGCCCTCGCCGCCTGGCGCGCTGGCGATCTGGCCGTGGCCGAGACCGCCGCGGAGAAGTACGCGGCGTTGGCGGAGGACGCGCGCCAGGAACTCCACCGCGGCCTGCTCGGCGCGGTGCGGTTCGCCGAGGCCGAGGAACTGGAGCGGCAGGCCGAGGCGGCGGCCGCTGCGGGCGGCGCGTCCGGCGATCCGTTGCCGCTGTTCGAGCAGGCCCTGGCGAAGGCCACGCAGGCGAAGGACCACTTCGTGCGCGGTGCCCGCGCCAAGCCGCTGCCGGAACTCGTGCGCAACACCGAGCGGGCCCTGCGCAAGATCGAGCGGTTGCAGCAGCGCATCGAGGAGCTGGAAGCCGAACGCCAGCAGCGGGAGCAACAGCAAGAGCAGCAACAGCAGCAGGAACAGAAGGATCCTTCGCGACAGGGAGAGTCCGGTGACCAACAAGAGGGCGACCAGCAGGAGCAAGAACAAGGCCAGCAGCCGGAACCACAACCGCAGCAGGGAGAGCCTCCGCAACAGGCCCCCCAACCCAAGGAACCCCAACCCGGTGAAGGCCAACCCGGTGAGGGGCAGGAAGGGGCGACCGGCGAACCGGCGCGTCCGGACGTTCCCGAGCCGCAGCCTGCCGAGTCGCGGCACGACGCGCCGGGGGAGGCTGCCGAGGGCCGGGAGTTGACGCCGGAGCAGGCGCAGCGGCTGAAGGAGCGCCTGCGCGAGCTCGAAGGTCGGCTGCGCGAGGCGCGCATACGCGCCCGGCGTCGCCGCAAGCCGGTGGAGCGCGACTGGTGAACCGCCGTCTCGTGTTGCTGTTGGTGGTGTTGCTGGCGACCGCGCTTGCGCTGCCGGGGCAGGAGAAGCTGCACGTCGAGCAACCGGTGCCGGCGGTGCTGCGGCTCGGCGATACCGCCCGGGTGATCCTGACCATCGAAGGCAACACCGCGAACCCGCGCGATCCCGAGCTGCCGGTCGTGCCGGGGCTGCAGATGACCCTGCGCGGCCCGGGCTACTCGCGCCAGACGCACTTCGATGGCCGCAACCTGGTCGAGCGGGTGAGCGTGCAGTACGCGATCGAGCTCCGGGCCGAGCGGCCGGGCGTGTTCGAGATCCCGTCGTTCGCGATCTGGACCGGCACCAAGGAGCAGCGCACACCGGTGTTGAAACTCGAAGTGCGCCAGGACATGGCCGGTGCCGAACTCGGCTGGCTCGAGGTGCACATCGAGAAGCAGCGGGTCTACGTGCACGAACCGGTTCGGGTGCGGGTCGACTTCGCCGTGCTCGAAGGGTTGCGCCTCGCCCTCGACGTGCACAACCGCACCCGTTACCTCGACCTCGAAGTGCAGGCGCCGTGGTTGGACGGCTTCCAGGGCGGAGAGCGCATCGACGTGTCGCCGGTGAGCGGCGACAGCCGCACGTGCATCTGCAATCGCACCCTGGTCACCGCGGCGTTCGATGCCAGCTTCGAACGCGACGGCAAGCGCTTCCAGAAGTTCTCGATCGAGCGTGCGTTCCTGCCGACGCGGCTCGGGCGCATCGAGCTGCCGGCGCCGTTGCTGCGCTTCAACGTGGTGCGCGGTGCGACGCGGCCCGATCTGTTCGGGCGGAGGCGGAATCGCACCGAGAACTTCTTCGTCTACGGCGAACCGGTCGCGATCGACGTGCTGCCGATTCCCGAAGAAGGGCGGCCGACGCCGTTCTACGGGGCCGTCGGGCGCTTCGAGATCGCCGCGAGCGTCGACCGCCAGCAGGTCAAGGTCGGCGACTCGATCAAACTGACGTTGGTGGTCAGCGGCAGCGGCAACATCGAGTTCCTGCGGCTGCCCGAACTCGAGCAACTGGACGGCTTCCACAAGCTCGGCGCGGCCGAGGCGGTGCGCGGCGATGGCAAGGTCGCGGTGACCTACGACCTGACGCCGCTGTCCGCCGAGGTGCGGGAGATCCCGTCGATCGCGTGGAACTTCTTCGAC
>DRKG01000159.1 GCA_011051855.1 bacterium
CACCGCCTGCGCGAGCACCAGCGGATCACGCTCGATGAGGCCTGCATCGAACCGACGCTCCAACTCGGCGTCGCGGTCGCCTACCACGACGAAGCGTTGCTGGTGCTGCACAAGCCACCCGGCCTCGCGGTGCACACGGGTCCGTTGGTCGATCGCTCCGTGGCCGACCTGTTGCGCCCCCTGCCGGGCAGCGGACTCGCGCACCGCCTCGATCGCGAAGCCTCGGGTCTGCTGCTGGCCGGGCGCAACGCCACCGCACTGCGCCACCTCGGTGCTGCGATGGCCCGCGGGGAGGTGACGCGCACCTACGAGGCGATCGTCACCGGCGCACCGGCGTTCGACGAACGCACGATCGACCTGCCGCTGCTGGTCACCGACGAACCGCGCGGCGACCGACCGAAAACGATCGTCGACGACGCGGGCAAACCGAGCACGACGCACGTCACCGTGCTGGCCCGCCGCGGTGACCTCGCGCTCGTGCGCGCGCGCATCGCCACCGGTCGCACCCACCAGATCCGCGCCCACCTGCAGGCGGTCGGCCACCCGATCCTCGGCGACGCCCGCTACGGCGACCCGCGGACGAACGCACACGCGCGCGCAACCCACGGCGTGCACCGCACCTTGCTGCACTCCGCGGAGCTGCGCTTCCCCCGCTCGCATCGGGGCGAGAACGTCGTCGTGCACGCCGTGTGGGAACCCGATTTCGCGCGCCTGTTCGACCCCGACCGACGCCCCCCGCGGTCGCGATCGGCAGCCGACATGAATCCCATGTAACGAAGCCATTGCACACCGCGTCGGCGCCCCCGCCATCCCCGGCGGTGGGATACGATTCTCCTTCCAGGATGTCCTCCCAGCCGCCACAAGACGCCCCCCACCTGTCGCCCGCGAGCTGGGGCAAGCTGATCGACAGCCTCGACGCCGCAACCATCTTCGTGGTGATCTCGAGCTGGCTCGGGGCCGATGCGCGCGCCGAGCTCTCGGTCGAGGACCTGTGGCAGGAGACCCTCTGGATGGCGTGGCGCGATCGCGACCAGCACCAATGGGTCAACCTCACCCGCTACCGCGCGTGGCTGCTCGGCATCGCCCGGAACCGTCTGCACGACCTGCTGCGATCCGCGCGCCGGAGCAAGCGCGGCGGCCATGTGCGCACGGCGCGGTTCTCCGACATCGGTGGCAGCGACACCGTCGGCGGGGTGCTACCGCCACAGTCGACGACACCGAGCCGGATGATGTCCCACATGGAGCGCGCCCGCACGCTCGAACGCGCCCTCAACAGCCTGCCGCCCGAACTGCGCGAACTGGTCCGGCTGCGCATGTTCGAAGAGCTGTCGACGCGCGAGGCGGCCGAGCGCCTCGGCATCCCGCTGTCGACCGCCAAGCATCGACTGGTTCGTGGTCTCCAGGCCTATCGGGATGCTCTCGGCAAAGACTTCGACATCGGCGTACGCGGAGTGCAGCAGCCATGAACCGTGTAGCCGACGACGACCCGCAGTTCGCCGACCTGCTCGACGATCTGCTCGACCAGCTCCTGAACGGCGAACAGCCGGACCTGGCGGCCACGGCTGCGCGCTACCCACGGGTTGCGCATCGGATCGACGAGGCCCACGCCCTCGCCTCCAACCTCGCCGGCCGCAAGATCGACAGCAAGCCGAAGCTGCGCGGATACGAGATCCTCCGGGAACTCGGGCGCGGCGGCATGGGCACGGTCTACCTCGCGCGCCAGGACGAACTCGACCGCCGGGTGGCGTTGAAGGTGCTCCCCCACTCGATCGGCCTGTCTGTGCACAGTCGACAACGCTTCATCGAGGAGGCGCGCGCACTCGCACGCATCAAGCATCGCAACATCGTCGACATCCACCGCATCGTCGCCGAAGGCGAGCTGCTCGCGTTCGAAATGGAGTTCGTCGAGGGCCCGAGCCTGCAGGAGGTGCTCGCAGCGCTTCGCCATCATCGCCGGACGAACGGCACGGCCGACGAGCTCGAGGTGGTCGCGGGGGTGATCGGAACGCCTCCCGAGCAACTGCCAACACGCAGCCTGATCCAGTTCTTTGTGCACCTCGCACGTTCGATCGCCGATGCGCTGGCTGCCGTGCACCGCGCGGGATTCGTGCACCGCGACGTCAAACCGGCAAACATCCTGCTCCGCGCCGACGGCGAACCGGTGCTTGTCGATTTCGGACTGGTTCGCATGCGCGGCCTCGCCGCGACGCAGACCGGCCGTTTCGCCGGCACACCCGTCTACTCATCCCCCGAGCAGTTGCGCGGCGCTTCCGTCATCGGTCCGGCGGCCGACGTCTACAGCCTCGGCGTGACGCTCTACGAGTGCCTGACGCTGGCGACGCCATTCGCGGGCCGCACGACCACCGACCTGTTGCTGCGGATCGAGAGCGGACGTTTCCGCCCGCTGCGCAAGCTTCGCCCGGATGCACCGCTCGACCTGCAGACGATCCTGCACCACGCCATGGAGGCGAACACCAGCCGACGCTACCCGGACGGGGCCGCGCTGGCCGACGACCTACGTAGACTGCTCGAGCTACGACCGATCCGCGCTCGACCCGCATCACTTCTGCGGCACCTCACCACGTTTGCCCGCCGCAACCAACAGCCAATCCTGGCAGCCGTGCTCGGCGCCTTCGTGGTCGCGCTGGTCACGCTGCCGATCATGCACGGTATCGAAGCCCGCGCACGTTCCGAGGATCGTGCCACCGAGATGCTCGCCACCGCGCGTGCCCAAGTCGTTCGCGTCGACGCCGAAATCGCGCTGCGGACCGGCTCCAGGCCGAGTCTGTCCGCGCAACAACTGCAGGAAGACCCGCTCCAGGCCGCCCTCGCCGCCTACGACAACGCCGCAGCGCTGGCCGAGCTCCCGGCCGCCGCCGCGCGGGAACACCAAGTCGTGCGACTCGCCGACTGGCTGCGAAACCTTGATGCGCCGGACTACGAACGGGTGGCAACCGCGCTGTCGAGCCGGGAGTTCGGCATCCTGACCCAAGGCCTCGGGCCAGTCACCACTGCCGTCGCCAGGGTCTACGCCGGCGCCCCTGGCGCTACGTTGCCGACGACCGCCGATGGCACGGCGGACGACCGCTTCTGCGCCGGCCTGCTCGCCTACCTGTGTGGCGACCTTCGAACCTGTGAGCAGGCATGGTCGGGCGTCGGCATGGTCGGCGACAACCCCCTCGTCGACGCCGGCCTCGGCCGCATCATGCTCGCCGATGGCATGTACGAAGATGCTTTCACCCGCCTCAGACAGGCACAGCGCCAACTGCCCGGTTCGGCAACGCTCGCCGCGGCGCTATGCGAAACCGCACTGCTTCGCGGGAATCTCGAAACGGCGCGCAAGTGGCTTGCGCACATGCCGCCGGGCGCCGACGCAGCATCCCTGCGCGCCCGGCTCGAACTCGATCTTCGTGCTGCCGAGACCCCCGGTGAAGACCTGCGTGCCGACTACCAACGGCTCGCCCAGGCCGCACCGGATGATCCGACACCTCGACACCGGCTGGCACAGATGGCGATGCGCCGCGGCGATCTCGACACCGCTGCGCACACCTTGGATGCGCTGCTCGCACACTGGCCGGAGGCGGCGGCGTTTCGCCTCGATCGCGCTCGCACGGCCCTGCTGCAAGGAGACCTCGCCGCCTACGGCCGGCAGGTGCTGGCGGCACTCGAACGCGACTTCGGCAGGAGTCGGTCGCGCGGCACGATCGCCAGATACCTCGAACTGCTGCGTATCGGCGGAGTCGAGTCCCTCTACCTCGAAGGCATCGCCCGCACCGGTGGCGAAACCGGCGGACTGGCCGCGTTCGGTGACGAGATCCCGATCCAAAGCTTCGCGCCAGCATCACTGACCGCGCACTTCGCGGATGCTGCGCGGTTGATCCACTGGGTGCGGCAGCGCTCGGCCCAACTGCGTGGACCGGACCGGCGACTCGACGGCTTCTCTTCGGCGATCCTGCTGGCCGTTCCCCTGATTGCGCAGCGCCTGCCGATGTGCTCCTTCTCCGACCGCTTGGCCGCTCACCTGCTGCCACACCTGGCCGGCCCGCTCTACGAACGCACACAGCCCTACGTGCGGCGCCTGTTGATCGAATGCAACTTCCGCGGCTGGCAGCACGTCCCGCTGACCCCGGTGGCACGACCCGTCGACCTGCCGGGCAACACCACCTTCGGTCACACCCTTCGAACCGTGCATGACGCGACCGGCGACGGGCTCCGCGACGTGCTGATCGCCGCGACCGCAAGCCACCCGCGGAACGGCGAGAGCCGTGTCCTGCTCGTCGATGGACGCACGGCGACAGTCGTCGCCACCATCGCGGGCAGACTGCCCAAGCACTTGTTCGGATTCTCGCTCGACGAGGTCGGCGACCTGGACGGTGACGGCGCGCGCGATTGGCTGGTCGGAGCCCCCTCGGGTTCGACCGACGATATGCGCGGTTCGGCCGAGCTGTGGTCTTCGCGAACCAGGCAAAGGCTGCACCTGTTGCGCGGCCAGGGCGCGGGCTTCGGAGCCAGCGTGTGCGGCCTGTCCGACCGCGATGGCGACGGCGTCGAAGACTTCGCGGTCGCAACCGCGCCGATCGTGCGCAACCAGACGCCGCAGGGACGGGTCGATATCTACTCGGGCCGAACCCTCGAAGTGCTGGCAACGTGGCGGCACGAGGTGCCGGGTGTGTGGTTCGGCGCCTGGATGGCCAACGTCGGCGATACCAACGGCGACGGCTTCGCGGATGTCGTCGTCGGCGGCAACTACGGCGACGCCCCCGGCCTCGCGCGCCTCTACGACGGCCGCACCGATGCGGTGCTCCACACCTGGACCGACCCGTCGGACACATCCGGCTTCGCCGCGCGCGTCGCCGGAGTCGGAGACCTCGACGGGGACGGCGCTGCCGATGTCGCAGTCTCGGCCTTGGGCCCGCATCGGGCGGAAGCCAGCGAGGTGCGCATCTACTCGGGCCGAACCGGCAAGCTCCTGTCCCTGTCGTGCGGCGCCGGGCCCGGCGACAACCACGGCATGGCGGTGCTGGGCTACGTGCACGCCACCGGGCGCCACATGCTCGCCGTCGGCGCCCCGCTGAACGGAGAACCGATCACGGGCGCCTTCCAGCTCATCGACGCCTACAACGTCACCTACACGCGAGTCTTTGGACCGCGCATTCGCGGCTACTTCGGGTGGGCCATGGCGGCGGTCGACGACGACGACGGCGACGGCTGGCCCGAGCTGTTCGTGTCGGACCCGGCCAGCCATGACGACGGCGCAGTGTGGCGGGTCGCCTCACGCAGCATTCCGCAGTTGCAGGGCCGCTGAGGGGGCCCACCGGGTTTTTTTTGGCGGCGGCGTTGGCCAGTTCGACCTGGATCGACTCCCGAGAGGGAGTCCTTCCAACCGAACCGTCCCTATTCGACCGATGAACATGCACACGTCCGGCGTCATCACTTTGATACTCGCCTCCTCCCTCACCGCCCAATGGACCGAAACCACTCCCGCGGGTGGCCCCAGCGGGCGCGGCATGCTCGGCATGGCGTATGACCCGACCACCGGCAACACCGTCATCTACGGCGGCGACACCTTCGGCTTCCCCGTCGGGGCCTCCAATGAGACCTGGAGCTACGACGGTGCCAACTGGACGCAGTTGAGCCCACTGGCCTCGCCACCGGCCGCGAGCGGCATCCAGATGGCCTACGACCTCAACCGGGGTGTCTTCGTCTACTACGGCGGACTGACGACCAGCTTCTTCGGCGGCCCGTCCGTCGACGAGACCTGGGAGTTCGACGGCGCCACCTGGAGCCAGGTGTTCCCGGTCAACACACCGGGAGGCCTCGGCCTCTACGGCATGTGCTACGACTCGGTCCGCGGCGTGACCGTGCTGTACGGTGGCCTGCCCGACAACTTCTTCCCGATCGATTCCGACCAGACCTGGGAATGGAACGGCACCGACTGGACCAACACCAGTCCGGCCAACAACCCGGGGCCGTTGGAACGACCGGGCATGTGCTTCCACGAAGCGGCCGGCGTCACGGTGCTGTTCGGCGGCATCGACGTGCAAACCGGCGGCAACAACGATACCTGGCTCTACGACGGCACGGACTGGACCGTCGCCAACGTCACCGGCCCGCGTCCTTCGGTGCGCACCGGCTGCAGCCTGGCCTATGACGGCAACCGCCAGATCTGCGTGATGACCGGCGGGCAGGATCCGTCCAATGGCACACCGTTCAACGACACCTGGGAGTTCGACCTGAACGCCCTGACCTGGACGCAGGTGCCGAGCACCTACACCGACGCGCGCCTCAGCGCAGGCCTCGTCTACGACAGCCTGCGCAAGCAGATGGTGATGTTCGGCGGCGTCAACTACCAAACGTTCAGCGCCCTCGGCGACACGTGGGAGTACGGCGCTCGCTCGGAGACCTTCGGCACCGGCTGCCCGGGCAGCAACGGTGTGCCGGCGCTCGACGCCACCGACGCACCCCGCTTCGGCGCCACCTACACGCTGAACGTCAGCAATCTCGAACCGTCGATCAGCACGGCCGTGTTGGTGCTCAGCCTGAACTCGATCGCCCCGATCGCCCTCGACGGCATCGGTATGCCAGGCTGCACCGGCTACGTCAGCCCCGACTTGCTGGCGACGGCGAGCGGTAGCGGCGGTTCGGCAAGCTACTCGATAGCGATGCCGACCTCGGTTGCGCTGATCGGAACGGAACTGTCGAGCCAGGCGCTCGGGTTCGATCCGAACCTGAACGCGCTCTGGCTCAGCGCTTCGAATGGCCACCGCGGAACGCTCGGCAACTGATCCGACGATGCGCCGCAAGTCCGCGATCCGACTCGGGCTTGCCGCGGCCCTCACCTGCCCCGCTGCCCTGGCGCAGTGGGGCCCCATGCAGCCGAGCAACCCGCCGTCGCCACGCGACAACGCGCTGCTCGCATTCGACCTGTTCCACAACCGCACTCTGTTGGTCGGAGGGAACAGCACGGACGAGCTATGGAGCCTCGCCGGCAATAGCTGGACCCAGTTGACGCCTGCAGTGCGGCCGCCGGCGCGTCGTTTCGCCAGACTCGCAGCCGATGTTCTGAGCGGGCGAATCCTGCTCTACGGCGGCCAGGGCGTCGGCGGTGCCACCACCGCACTCGACGACACCTGGCTGTGGAACGGCTCGCAGTGGCAGCTGCTGACGCCAACGGCGTCTCCTGGTGGACTCATGTGGCACGGCATGGCCTATGACTCCCAGCGCCTCGTCTGGGTCGTCTTCGGAGGCCGCCGCAACATCTTCAGCCCGAACGAATACCTCAACGAGACTTGGGAGTTCTCGCTACTGGCCGGCAACTGGTCGCAGACGCTCACGGCTTCGCCGCCGCCGGCGCTGCATCGGCCGGCGATGTGTTTCCACCCCGGGCTCGGACGCACGATGCTGTTCGGCGGCGAGGATCTCACCGGCCAGGGCACCGACGAATCATGGACCTTCGACGGCGTCAATTGGACGCAGCTACCAGCGGCCGGGCCGACTCCACCGCCGCGTGCGGGCGGCCATCTCGTGCCGATCCTGACGCGCGGCATCGTCGTATTGGTCGGTGGCCGGGATCCGCAGACCCAGGTGATCCTCAACGACACTTGGGAGCACGACGGCAGCCAATGGCGCGAGATCACCAACGCCTACGGCGGCATGTACCCACCGCGCGCGGAGTCCGCCGTCACCCACGACTTCGTGCGCGACCGCCTGATCTCGTTCGGCGGCCGGATCGCCAACAACGGCCTGCGCAACGACACGTGGGAATACGGCGCACACTGGCAACCATTCGGGATAGGTTGCGCCGGCACAGCCGGCGTGCCGACGTTCGCGCCCGGACAGTTACCGCAACTCGGCGGCGTCGCCACCGTCGACATCGGCAACGTGCCTCCCGGCATCCCATTCGCGTTCGTGGCCGTCGGCCTCAGCAGAACGCAGTGGCTGTTCGGCAACCTGCCGATGCCGTTGACCGGCTTTGGCATGCCGGGTTGTCGCAGCTATACCAGCGCCGATCTGCTCGCCTACGCCCCGGCAAGCAACGGTATCGCGACCTGGAGTTGGAACGTGCCCAACCTACCGACCGTCGTCGGCACACCATTCTACTTGCAGGGCGTCACCTTCGACCCGGGCGCCAACCAACTCGGCCTCGCCGTGTCGCCGGCCGCAACCATGGTCATCGGGTGGTAGCAGCACTTCATCGTAGATCGAGCACACCGGCCTGGCGATCGGTGAGCGTCGCAACGTTGGCGCGGTAGTTGACGTTTCTGCGCAGCGGCGTGTTCCAGCGCCCATCGGTGCCGTCGGCGATGTCGCCCAGCGCGCGCGCGGCAGAAGCACGGGTCACGGCGCTGCGCGAGGGATCGGCCAACACCTCGACCAGTTTCGCGACATGGCGTCGATCCCCGGCTGCGGCGAGCACTTCGGTGAGGGCGATCTGCATGGCGTAGTTGGGCTCACCGAGCGCAAAGCGCCGCAACATGCGTTCGCCGACCTCGGGGTCGCCGAGGCGCGCAAGCGCCTTGCCGGCGTGTTCGAACAGCAGCGGACGGCGGTCGCACTCGGCAACCACCACGGCAAGGGCCTCGCGTGCGGATCCGCCGCCGACCAACGACAGCGCGTCACACAGCGCCGCCGCCATCGCCTCCTTCGCCCGATGGTCGAGCAGGCGCTGCGCGAGCCGCTGAGCCGCCCGATCGGCGTGCGAGAGGCCGAGAGCAACTGCGATCGCCCCGACGGTCTCGGGGTTCTTGCTGCTGCGGAACGACCGTTCGAGCGCCTCGACGACCAACACATCGGGAACGCCGGTGCGCGCGTAGTGCCCGTCGCCGAGCACGCCGAGGGCGAGCGCGTACCACGCCCGGGCGACGCTATGGTTCGAACGCCGGAACCAGCGCAGCAGCAGCTCGCGGGTGTCGTCACCGCCGATCTGCGCGAGTGCGATCACGGCGAAGTAGCGCGTCTGCGCATCCTTGTGCTCGCGGGCCGCGTCGACCAGCGCCCGCCGCACGCCGACATCGCACGCGGCGTCGGCACGCACGAGTCGACCGAGCGCCAACGCACACGACTGGGCGAGGGCGTGTGGAACCCGCTGCCGCAATCCGGTCTCGGGCGAACGCCCGCCGAGCAACGCCGCCATACGCCGCTTGCAGCGGTGCGCCAAGTAGTGCTCCCTCGACAGCAACCGCGCCAATGCCGTCGGGCAGTGGGCCAGCACCTCGACTTCGCCGCGGCGACCGCCGGATGTCATGGTGCGCTCGAGCGCGGTGACGGCTTCCCGGAGCAAGCGGGCACCTTCGTACGTGTGGTCGTCGATCGACAACAACCCCATCGCCTGCACGACCGCCACTCGCAGTTCGCGCGCAGCGCCCTGCTGCTCGCGCAGCACATGGTCGAGGACCTCGAACACGTCGCGCTGGTCCTGCACCGCCGCGGAGCGATGAGCCAGCAAGCCCAGCCCGTAGGCCGCGAACGAACGCGTGCGGTCACCGTTGGCGGCGTCGTGCAGCACGTCGCGCAAGGTGGCCAGGCAGCGCGGGTCCGTCCGCCCGGCGAGCCCGAGCGCCAGCGCAGCGGTCTCCCGCACCCGCTGGTCCTCGTCGCGCAATCGCGCCGCGATCACGTCGAACGTGCGGAAACCCGGGTGGTCGAGGGCGATGCGACCGAGCGCCAGCAAGCCGGACGCGATGACGTCACGCGGCCCAGCGGTGACCGCAGCGCGCAGCGCCGGCAGCACGTCGCCGACGACGACCGCGCGCGTCGGCGCGTTCGCCCCCGAGGTCACCCGCGGCGGCCGGCGGGTCGCACCGAGATAGAAGTCGCTCGCACCGGTGCGCACCGACGCCGACGTGGCCCGCGGCAGCAGGTAGGCATCGTGGTTGAAGGCCCACCACTGCCTCCACGTGGTCAGGTCCGCGACCAGCGGTGCTCCGCGGCGGCGCCCGGTGGCCGGGCCAGGAACGCGCCCGGAAGCCGGCGTCGGAGCACTCGGCAAGCGCGGTCCGCCGGTCGTCGGGGCCGGGGTGGTAGCAGCCGGGGCCCGCGGCGTGACCGGCCGCGCCCGCACCGGGCCACTGGGCCCCGATGGGCGCTGGGTCGGCGGACGCGGGGTCGGCGGACGCGGGGTCGGCGGGGCCGGAGTCGGCGGGGCCGGAGTCGGCGGGGCCGGTTCTGCCGGCACCGGCTCGGATGCCGGTGGCCTGACATACCCTCCCGGGCATTGCCCCATCACGGAGACGCAAAGCAGTGTGATCGCAGCCGCGAGTGCGGCGCTGGCGCGCGGGTTCTGGTAGCTCACATCTCCTCCGGGAGTGTGCGGTCGAGGGGTCAGCACGGGGTAGTCCCGCGTCACCGCGAGGTTTCAAGCTCGGGATGGAATCCCTCGCCGCACGGCACGGACCGCTGGATGCAACTCAGCGCCCGAGCGCCGCGAGCACCTTGCCCACCACTTCGTCGACGCCGCATTCGACCTTCGCGAGCCCCTTGCGCACCAACAGTTCGACCCGGCCTTCCGAGGCCTTGCGACCGACGAAGACCTGCACGGGCAGGCCGATCAGCTCGTGGTCCTTGAACTTGGCACCCGGCGACATGGCCCGATCGTCGAGGCAGACCTCGACTCCGGCCTCGCCGAGCTGCGCGTAGATCTTCTCGGCGAGTTCGATCTGCTCGCCGCGCTTCTTGTCGAGGAACGCGACCACGCACTCGAACGGCGCGATCGGCACCGGCCAGACGATGCCCTTGTCGTCGTGGTGCTGCTCGACCGCGCTGGCGGGTGTGCGCGAGACGCCGATGCCGTAGCAGCCCATCGCGAACGGCGTCGGCTTGCCGTTCTGCGCCATGAACGTCGCGCCCATCGCCGCCGAGTACTTGGTGCCGAGCTTGAAGATGTGGCCGACCTCGATGCCGCGCGCTTCTTCGAGCGGTTTGCCACTGATCGGGCAACCCTCGCCGGCCTTGGCCAGCCGCAGATCGCGAAACTCCGGCATGCGCGCGTCGCGGCCGAGATTGACGTTCAGGCAGTGGTAGCCGGTCTCGTTGCAGCCGCACAGCAGGTTGGTGCGATCGCGCAGGGACTCGTCGGCGAGCAGCACGACGTCGTCCGGCAGGTCTACGGGTCCAGCGAACCCGACCTCGGCGCCGGTCGCCTTGACGATGTCCTCGTCGCTGGCCAGATCGACCGCGAGCGCATCGAGCGCGTTGACCAGCTTGACCTCGTTGATCTCGAGATCACCGCGCTGCATGACCGCGACGAGTTTCTCTTCGTCGGCCCAGGTCGCCTTGTAGAGCACGGTCTTGGCCATGCGTCCGGCCGGCCAATCGGGGAAGAAGGCCTCGAGCTGCGCCACCGTCTTGACGTCGGGCGTCGCGAGCTTCTCCATCGGTTTCGGCTCACCGCCCGGGGGCGCGTCCGGCAGCCGACTGGTCGCCTTCTCGACGTTCGCCGCATAACCGCTCTCTCGGCAGAACAGGATCGCGTCCTCGCCCGCATCGGCGATCACCATGAACTCCTCGCTGCCGGCACCGCCGATCGCGCCCGAGTCGGCCTGCACGACCGTGTAGTCGACGCCGCAGCGGTCGAAGATGCGACAATACGCGTTGCGCATCTTCTGGTAGGCCTCGTCGAGCCCCGCCTGGTCGGCGTCGAACGAGTAGGCGTCCATCATGATGAACTCGCGCCCGCGCATCAGGCCGAAGCGCGGCCGGATCTCGTCCCGGAACTTGTCCTGGATCTGGTAGCAGTTGACCGGCAGTTGCTTGTAGCTGTTGACCTGCGAGCTGACGAAGTCGGTCATGACCTCCTCGTGCGTCGGCCCGAGGCACATCTCGCTGCCCTTGCGGTCCTTCAGCGTGAACATGATCCCGTCGGCCACGTACCGGTCCCAACGCCCGCTCGCCTGCCACAGCTCCTTCGGCTGGATGATCGGCAACATCACCTCGTTGGCGCCCTCGCGATCGAGCTCCTCGCGCACGATCTGGGCAAACTTCTTGATCACCCGCCACATCAGCGGCGAGTACGTGTAGACGCCGGCCGCCGTCTTGACGATGAAGCCGGCGCGCGCCAGCAGGCGGTGGCTCGGGATCTCCGCGTCTGCAGGGTCCTCGCGGAGGGTCTGGATCAGAATCTGGCTGAGACGCATGGGGCGCAGCAGGTTAGCGGTGCGCCCAGGTGGCGTCGAACCCTACACCCGCGAATGCTCCGTCATGCAACCGAACAGAAACCCTGGGCGTTCCTTCGATCCATGACCCCTTGGCACCCGGCTCGGCGAGGCTCTCACCTTGACCACACTTCCGCAGCTACCTTCTTGCCCGGGCGCGGATCGCACGCACCGGCGGCACCGCTTCATGCATAGATCGGGCTAAGGCAACGAGAACGCTATGTCGACATCGCCAGGCTGCTTGGGATCGAACCACTCCATACGAGGCGTCAGATTGCCGACTTTGGCAATGATAACGAACGGCTCATGAGGCAACATTACATAGTGGGAAAACACACCTTTCTCAGGCCTGACTCTCACCCACTCGCCACTAACCCTCTCGCTTCTTGCCGGGGCGATGAATACCTGAGGGGATAACCCCCTCTTTGTATGGGGTGCAATCGCCAATGCACGCTCCTCGTTGTA
>DRKG01000160.1 GCA_011051855.1 bacterium
CTACGAGAACATCGCCAAGAAGGACGGCGTCGACGACAGCTCGCGCGCCGGGGCCTACCTGGGGTTGGGCCTGCTGAAGCTCGACGAGGGCGGCAAGGAGGGCGCCAAGGATGCGCTGCTCAAGTTCCTGCGGGTGCGGCTCGAGACGCGCAACTGCTGGCCGAGCTTGCAGGCCGAGGCGCTGTTCCACGCGGTCACCGCCGCGCGCAAGTGGCAGGGCCCCGAGTATCGCTACATCATGGGGCGCTGCCGCAGCGTGTTGCTGAACGAGTTCCCCAACTCGGAGTGGGCTCGACAGCTCAAGTAGACCTGTGCGCGGCGGCGCCGAGATCGACTTCGAGCGCCTCGCGCGGCGGCCGGCCCGCTGGGATGACGCGCTGTTCTGGGCCATGTGGTTCGTCGTGCGCGCGCTCTTGCGGGTGCTGTTCCGCTGTCGCATCGAGGGGGAGGTGCCGGCGTTCGGTGACGGCTACGTCTTGGCTGCGAACCACGCGTCGTTCCTCGACCCGTTGATCCTCGGTGCGTCGGTGCGCCGGCGGGTGATCTACTTGATGGCCGAGACCGTGTGGCGCTCGGCGCGGGTTGGTTGGTTCTACCGCTGGACCCGCACGATCCCGTTGAGTGCGCGCGGTGGCAATCGCGGCGCGCTGCGCGCCGCTCGGCAGGTGCTGGCGCAGGGGAGGGTGATCGGCATCTTCCCCGAAGGCGGCTTGAGCCGTGATGGTGGGCTGATGCTCGGCAGCCCGGGCGCGGTGTCGTTGGTGCTCAACGAGGGCAAGCCGATCATTCCCGTCGGGATTCTCGGCGCGAGCAGGGTCCTGCCGTCGGGCAAGGCGTGGCCGCGGTTCGGTCGGATCGTCGTGCGCTTCGGCAAGCCGATCATGCCGGCGGAGATCGAGGCGCTCGGCGGCGATCGCCGTTCGCGGTTGCGGCGGGCGACGCGGCTGATCATGCAGCGCATCGCGGAGCTGACCGGCCAGCAAGCGCGCGAAGACGTGCTCGACGAGGCGCGCGCTGTTGCGCGCGGCGCTCCGCCCGCGCGCTGATCCCGGCGGACGATCCGCGCTCTGCGCACGCCGGCGATTTCCGGGACGGAATTCACGGCTGCGGTGCCATGGCTCTGCATGGAGAGCCTGGAGCGAAGCTGGGATTGGGTGGGGCGGAGTGCGCGCGCGATGCTGGCGCGCTACGCGGATCCGGTCACCCGCGGCCTGCGCGATGACATCGCGCAGGATGCGAGTCTGCACCTGTGGGAGTTCGCCGGGCGCCTGCAGGATCCGCGCCGGATCGGGGCGGCGCTGCGCACGATCGTGCGGCGGCGACGCTACCAGACGCTCCGTGCGCGGCGGCGTTGCGACTGGCTGCGCTACGTCGAGTTCGGCGTCGATGGGCTCGCCGAGCCGTGCACGGTCACGCCGCGCGAGCCGTCGTTCACGATCGCCGGTTGCACCGTGCCGATCGCGTGGGCGAGGTCGCGCTTGCACGACGTCCTGGCCCGACTGCCGAGGCTCGACCGGCAGTTGCTGCTGGGCTTCTACGAGGGCTTCTGCTGCGCGGAACTGGCGAGTCGCTACGGGCGGACCGAGGACTGCGTCAAGACCCGCATCCATCGGGCGCGGCGGCGGGTGCGCGGCGCATTCGAGAGTCTGGTCCGCCTGGCGGGCCGTGACTGTGTTCCCCAACTGGAGGTTGACGAATGAGAGTGATGACGAGGTTGTGTTCGTGGGTCGTGGTGCTGGTCGCGCTGGCTGCGGCGGCTGCGCAGGATGACAAGGGGCAGGATGACAAGGGAACGGCTACCGGCATCAGCGCTGCGGCGCGCGCCGCCCTGGCCGAGGCCCGCAAGGTCAGCGACGGCTGCAAGGGCAAGGTCGGGCCTGCGCGCAGTCGGGCGCTCGAGGTCGCGGCCGGCACCTACGACCGTCTGGTAGCCAGGCTGTCGGGTGAACCGGCAGCCGCCGCGGTCGCTGCCTGGTCGGCGGCCGTTCTGTGGCGCCGCCACGGCAGCTTGCCACTTGCCGAGAAGGACTACTTGCACGCCGCCAAGTGCGATCCGGCGCGTTACGCACAGCGCGCCTTGCTCGGGGCGGCGGACATGCAGCGGCGGCAACAGCGCCGCGAGGAGGCGGCCAAGACCTACGCGCGGGCCGCGGCGGTGGATCCGCGCACGATCCGGGCGCAGACCGCGCGCTTGTGGATCGCGCGCATGCTGCTTCAGGACGGGCAGGTGGATCGCGCGATCGAGAAGTTCCAGGCAGCACTCGAGAGTGCGCCGACTCCGCGACAGGCGATCATCACCGCCGACCATCTGTGCAAGGCGTGGATCGCGAAGGGTGACCTGACTGCGGCGAGCGACGTGCTGGCCCACGTCGACGGGCTGGTCGAACAGGCCGCCGGCGGGGACCCGATTGCAGCCGAGCGGTTGCGTCGCGCGTCGGAACGGATGAGTGCACGCCGCGCCCTGCGGCGCGCAGCCGATCGCGAGCACGAGGCCGCCAAGGATGCGGTGCGCCTCGACGAGCACCGCAGAAGGCGCGGCAAGTGACCCTGTCCATGCATGGATCGGCATGTGCGGCGCGTTCGCCGACCGGAAGTCCTTCGGGTAGCATGCCCGGATGACCAAAAGGCCGATCCGCCTCGCCGCGCTGCCGCTGCTGCTGTTCGGCGCGTGCTCGATCCCGCAGACGATCACCCTGCTCGGCGAGGCGTCGCCGCCACCGGCTCACGGTCGTCCCGGCTGGGTGAACGTTTGCGCCGACGTCGGTGGTTGGGCAGGCGGGCTCGTCGGCGGGATCGGCTCGCTCGTGTTGCTGCCGGTCACCTATCCCATCAGCCTGCTGGCCGACGAGGGCATGAGCGACGCCGCGGCCGACGAGTTCCTGTTCTGGCCTGCCACGACCCTCGCCGGTGCGGGCCATGCCGCCCTCGGCTGGCCGGCCGACATGCTCGACTGGACCTTCCGCCGCGCCTGGACCGCCCCCGACGACCCCGTCACGCCCTACGACCGCACGCCCGAGCTCACCCCGTTCGCGCGCCCGCGCGCCGACGGCGAGCGTCCGTAGGCCGCACCCTGATGACGGACCGCCCAGGCAGCTCTGGGGTCCGGCGAGGCGGTTTGCTATAGATCTATAGATGGTGCAGAGGGGCGATTAGCTCAGTTGGCTAGAGCGCCTCCCTTACAAGGAGGATGTCGGGGGTTCGAGTCCCTCATCGCCCACCACCTTGATCCGGCGGTCGTGCGCCGCGTGCCGCGGCGGCGCTGGACGGAACGCGCGCTTACGGGAGAATGGCTGGATGCCATCGCTCCGCCTCGTCGCGTCGTTCCTGCTCGGTTCCCTGTTGTTTGCGGTGCCGGCGGCGGCGACGTGGTCGATCGTGGTCGTGGACCTGGCGACCGGCGAGGTGGCGATCGGGATCGCTACCTGCCTGACGGGGTTCGACCTGCGGCCGAACACGGTGGTCGTGGTGCCGGGCTACGGTGTGGCGGCCGCGCAGTCATTCGTGGGGCCGCTGTCCCTGCGGCAACTGATCCGGGAAGGCTTGCTCAACGGCGTGGCCCCGGTGCAGATTCTCCAGCAGTTGGCGGCGGCGGATGGATCGCACCAGATGCGGCAGTACGGCATCGTCGCGCTGGCGGGCGGCGAGGAGACGTTCACCGGGGCCGGGGCGGGGGCGTGGGCCGGCGGCCTGACGGGGCAGAGCGGTACGTTGCGCTACGCGATCCAGGGCAACGTGCTGACCGGTCAGCCGGTGATCACGGCGGCAGAGCAGGCGCTGATCAACACGCCCGGGTCGTTGCCGGACAAGTTGATGGCGGCGATGGACGCGGCGCGCCAGATGGGCGGTGATGGGCGATGCTCGTGCTCGCCGAGCAACCCGCCGGGGTGCGGCTCGCCGCCGCCGAACTTCAGCAAGTCGTCGCACATCGCGCTGATGATCGTCAGCCGGCCGAGTGACCTCGATTCGCCCTGCACCGGAGGCGGAGGCTGTGGCGCCGGCGACTACTGGCTCGATATCAACATCGCCAATCAGCCGGCGAGCGCGCCCGACCCCGTGATCCAACTGCAGAACGAGTTCAACATCTGGAAGGCGAACCAGGTCGGTCGGCCGGATCACTTCCAGTCGACGGCGTCGATCCATGTGGCGACGATTCGTGCCAACGGCATCGACACAGCGATCGGCACCGTGCAGTTGCGCGACGCGCAGGGCACTCCGCTCGGCACGTCGTTGCCGATCACCGTCGACCTCGCTCCGAACAGCACCGTGCAGAACGTCGTGTTCGGGCCGGCGGTGCCGCAGGCCAACGGCACCTATCAGTTCACCATCCAGGGTGATCTGAGCGCTGGGGTGGCGGTGCTCGACATCGCCGCGCACGACCCGTTCGGCCGCGTCGGCATCTGGCCGCGTCCGATGCTGACGATCGAAGAACTGTTCGGGCCGTGCGGCGCGGGAGCGGTCCCGGACGGCAGTGGCGGCGTGCTCGACGCGCTGCAGGTGAACGGGTCGGCCGGGGTCGACCGCGTGGTCGAGGTCGGCTACGCGCAACCGTTCACGTTGTCGCTGGCTCCCCCCGGGGGCCAGCCGGGCGGGGGACCGGTCGGCATGTTCGCGCTGTGGGCACTGCTCGGCATGCCGACGCCGGGCGTCGAGCTGCCGCTCGGGATCGCCAATTCGCTGTGCTTCGTGCCGGCGCCGTTCTCGGCCGCGCCGACGATGTTGGTCGCCGACTCCTTCGGTTTCGGAGGATCCTTCGCTGCGGGGCCGGCGCCGTGGAGCCAGACACTGTCCGGTGTGCCGGCCGTGCTCGACACGACATTGCAGGCGGCGATGGTCGCGGACCCGAGTGGCGCCCTGGCGGCGACGAACGCCGTCTACGTGCGCTTCCGGCCGTTGCCGGTTCCGACGATCACATCGCTGCTGCCACAGGCTCCGGTGCCCGGGCAGGTGGTGACGGTGACGGGCGCCGACTTCTATCCCGGCGTCGCCGGTGCGGTGGGCGCGACTCCGGTCCAGCTCACGTGGATCTCGCCGACCAGTGTCGAGTTCGTCGCGCCGGCGGGCATCGGCTGCGACGCGATGTTCCACCTGCACAATCCCGGCGGGGCGACCGTCAGCGCGCCGATCAACGCGACCCCGATCGTCAACTACCTGCCGTTCACCAGTGGCCCTGCGGCCGGTGGCGCCCCGATCTACATCGTCGGCAATTACCTGGCTGGCACTTCCGTGACCATCAACGGCGCCCCCATCCAGGTGACCACGCAGTCGCAGTA
>DRKG01000161.1 GCA_011051855.1 bacterium
GCAAGCCCGCAGGTGCGCGGTGAACATGCCCGCCTCTGGATCGTAGTAGCAATCGTCGGGCTGGGCATCCCAATCCTGAGATGTTTGTGTCAGCCGGTACTGCGTCGCCTTGACGATGTCCTGGTGCTGCGCGATCTCTCCATAGGTGTACCAAGTCGGAGAGAATCGGACGACAATGCCCGGGGCGGGCAGCACCTCCGTGATGCTCTTGCCGTTGGCGTCCTTGAGCTCGACGGCGAACTGAGCCGCAGCGGCACTTACACCCGCGTCGGCGCCCAACGGATATGGAGATGCATATGCAGGAACCGGGACAATCCAGAAGTCCGCCGCCTCGGGCAGCACGTCGGGAGGAATCTCCACTTCAATCGTGTACGGATTCGGCCCCATGCAACTGTGAGTAACCCCCTGGAACACGATCGGGGAAGTCGTTCCGGTGACCGGGATCATCCCCGTCTTGTGGAACATCGAATAGGGCACCAGCCATACCGTCCTCGGCAGCCCCGTACCGTAGTGACCCACCGTGTAATTGTAGCTGGCGCTGCCGTGGACGAAGATCGCCTCTCCGGTGTCGCCTCCCCGGACTTGCAACTCGACAAGCCCCGTGGCGTCCGTGACCCCATTCGTCCCGCTCGTTCTTGCGTCCACGATCACGTTCGGAACCCCTTGATTCGTCAGCAGGTCCCGAACCTGGACCTGCCAGGCCGACTGCGCGCACCCGACACCCGGCAGGGCCACCGTAAAGCTGACGAAACCGAGCTCTACCAGCCATCTGCGTTGCATTCCCTTCCTATCTCCTCTGTCTGAGCCAGCCGGACGCAGGCGGAACTCCTGTAGGTCCGCATCCCGGAACAGCACGGTTCATAGAGAGAGAGAGTGTGTGTGTGTGTCAAGCCCCGCGTCCAGGATTCCCGGCGCTCCTGACACATCTGTGGGTGTGGCGATGCGGTCCCTGGCGGGAGGCTCCGTCTCGCGTTGTCGGATCGAAGTTCCGCGGTTGCATGTGTGAGTTCCGGAAAGTCTGGCGTCCTGAAGCCGGGCTGGGCGCGACGACGACTGAACGAGTACTCGAGCTGGGCGAGCCGTTCCCGCATGACTCCGTTCGTCAACCTCGCCCGGACCATCCGCAGACACTTCGACGGCATCCTCGCCTACTTCGAGGCCGGCTACACGACGAGCGTCAGCGAGGGCCTCAACACCAAGCCTCGCCTCGCTACGACACCGCGGCTGGAGCCCCCCGAACTCCCAGCGCATCGGATTGGCTGCGACACCCCTGCGCGCCAGTAAGGCGCCCGGCGACGGCCCGTAGGCCTCGACCGGAGTCCTCTTGCCCTTTCTTGCCCAAGTGAGCCCGAAAAGCGCCCCATGGCCCCGCTGGAAAGCGGCCGTCCCGCCCCTATCCTGTTCGCCCCCAACCATGACCTACGATGTCCTCGTGATCGGTGCCGGCCCCGCCGGCTACGTCTGCGCGATCCGCTGCGCCCAGCTCGGCCTGAAGACGGCCGTCGTCGAGAAGGAGAACCTCGGCGGCGTCTGCCTCAACGTCGGTTGCATTCCCAGCAAAGCCCTGATCGCGGCGAGCAAGCTCGTGCACAAGATCCAGACGGCCGACCTGATGGGCATCAAGGCCAAGTACGAAGGACTCGACGTCGGCGCATTGGTCGCGTGGAAGGCGGGCATCGTCAACAAGCTGACGTCCGGCGTCGGCGGCCTGCTGAAGAACCACAAGGTCGACGTGCTGAAGGGCGACGCACGCGTCACCGGCAAGAACAGCGTCGAGGTCACGGCCAAGGACGGCAAGCAAACCGTCGAGGCCAAGAACCTCGTCGTCGCCACTGGCAGCACGCCGATCTCGGTGCCCGGCTTCGACTTCGACGGCAAGCACGTCTGGTCGTCGACCGACGCGCTGCAGCCGAAGAGCCTGCCGAAGCGCATGATCGTGATCGGCGGTGGCTACATCGGCCTCGAACTCGGCCTCGTCTACCACAAGCTCGGCGTCGAAGTGCGCGTGCTCGAGTTCATGGACCGGGTGCTGCCCGGCATGGAGGCCGAACTGTCGAAGGAGATGGGCCGTTCGCTGAAGAAGAAGAAGGTGCCGGTGCACCTGAACACCAAGGCGACCGGCTACAAGAAGGGCAAGAACGGCCTGACCGTCACCGCCGAGGTGAACGGCAAGCCGGAGACGTTCGAGTGCGACGTGGTGTTGTCGTGCGTCGGCCGCTTCCCGAACGGCAAGGGCCTCGGCCTCGAAGAGGTCGGCGTCGAGGTCACCGATCGCGGCTTCGTGCCGGTCGACCACCGGCGCATGACCAACGTGCCCGGCATCTACGCGATCGGCGACGTCGCCGGCCAGCCGATGCTCGCGCACAAGGGCTCGCACGAGGGCCTCGTGGCCGCTGCCGCCATCGCCGGCGACCAGGGTGCCGCCTACGATCCGGCGTGCATCCCGGCGGTGATCTTCACCGATCCGGAAATCGCCTCGGTCGGCTTGTCGGCGGCCGAAGCGAAGGAACAGGGCTTCGAGCCGGTCGAGGGCAAGTTCCCGTTCGGCGCGTCGGGCCGCGCGATGTCGCTGAACGAGACCGAGGGTTGGGTCAAGGTGGTCGGCGACAAGCAAACCGACAAGCTGCTCGGCGTGCACATGATCGGCCCGGAGGTCACCGAACTGGTCGCGGAGGCGGCGCTGGCGATCGAGATGGGCGCTACCGTCGGCGATCTGGCGCAGACGATCCACGCCCACCCGACGCTGCCCGAGGCGATGATGGAAGCCGCCGAAGCCGTGCACTCGATGGCGGTGCACATCTTCCAGAAGCCGAAGAAGTAGCGCCCGACCCTGGGCCGCGACAGGTTGTTTTTTGTACCCGGTTCGGTACGTGCCGGCTACGAACAGATGCCCGGCAGCGGCCCGTAGTTGCCGGTCAGCTCGCGCTGCTCCTCGGTGAGCACGCGGCGGATCTCGGCGAGACGGACTTCGCCCGCCGTCGCGCGCACGAGCGCGCTGTCGAGCAGCGATACCAGACCGTTCTGGCGCGCGATCGGGCCGAGGTCGTGCGGCGCGACGTCGCGGCGCAGCGCGCGGCGCACCGCCGGCCCCATCGGCAGGAACTCGGCGAGCGGCACCAGGCCGCGCACCCCGCGCCCGTGGCAGTGCTCGCAGCCGACACCATCGAAGCCGAAGAATCCCTCCGGCACACCGTGCGGGAACGTGGCGGCGATGTCCGCCTCGCTGGCGTCCAACGGCCGGCGGCAGCCGTGGCAGATCCGGCGGGCCAGGTGCTGCACGGTCACGCCGACGACGTCGGCCGCGAGGGTGCGGACGTCGACGCCACGCCCGATCAAACCTTGCAGCACGTCGGCGGCATCGTTGCCGTCGGTGGTCATCAACACCAGCATGCCCGCGCGCGCCGATGCGAGCGCCGCGCGCAACAGCTCTTCGTCGGCGCCTGCGTCGAGACAGACGACGTCCGCCTCCTGCTGACCGGCGGCCCGCAGCGCCGCGATCAGATCGTGCTCACCGGTCCGTCCCTGCGCGTCGTCGATCCAGACGACTTTGCGGCCCACGTCCTGCAGCAGCTCGGCATGCGCGGCCCGCAACGTGGTCGATCGCCCCGAGCGCGCCGGCCCGCCGATCAGCAGCAAGCCGCGACGCGCCTGCAACGCACCCCGCACCCCCGCTACGAACTCGTCGCTGTGACCGATCTGATCGAGCAGCAGCGCTTCCTGGTCGACGTCGCGCACACGCAGAGTCAACGCCGGCGTCGCAACGTGCTCGCACGCACACGCAGAGACGGCGATGCGCCGACCGGCGACCTCGCAAGTCCGCCCGTCGAGTTCGCGAGCGGCGGCCGTCAGCCCCGCGATCTCGATCGCGGCGATCCCGCAGTCGGCGACCTCGACCAATTCGCCATCGACGCGCAGGCGCACGCGCGCGCTGGCGCGACCACCTTCGACGTGCACGGCGCTGGCGCCCTGTTCGATCGCGGCCGACAACAGTTCGCGCAGCCGCCCGTCGGCGGTCACCGGCGTCGCCGACGGTCGCTCCTCAGCCCTGTCGGCCGCGCGCGCCGCCGGCAAACCCAGGCGCTGGTCGAGCAGGCCGAGTTCGACCGCCACCCATACGCGCTGCAGATCGGTCGGGCTGAGCAGCTCGACCGCGATCGGTGCGTCGTCGAACATCGACGAGATCTCGTCGACCGCCAGCGACACGTCGGGCGTGGCCACGTGGATGCGGCCACCTTCCCGAGCGATCGGCAAGAACATGTGGAAGTCCAGGAACCGCCGCGGCAGTTCCCGCAACAGCGCGGCGTCGATCCGCGGCAACACATCGGCGGCGCGCACGAACGGCACCCCGTGCTGTTCGGCGAGCACCCGGTAGAGGTCGACCTCGCGCACCGAACCCCGCACCAACAACTCCTCGCCGAGGCGACGACCGCTGCCACCCGACTCACGCGCGGCTTCCGACACTTCCTGCCGCAGCGCGACGCCGGCTTCGACCAGCAAGTCGCCGAGCAACGGGTTGAGGGTGGTGAGGTCGAGATCC
>DRKG01000162.1 GCA_011051855.1 bacterium
GCGCGATAGCTCTCGGCAGCGAGTTCGGCCAACTCGCACCGCCGATCCCATTCGCGGCACGCAACGGCGCGCGCGAGATGGATGCTGCCGATGGCGTCGTCGCGCAGACGCCCCCGGAGTCCTTCGGTCGTCAGATCCTCACACATATCGAGGGCGGCATCGAGCTCGCCGCGATCGCGCAACACGAGGACCAACGTGTAGCGGCTCTTCCAGGCGAACGGGCGCAGGCGCAAGGCCTCACGCAGGTGCTGCTCGGCTTCGTCGAGCCGGCCGAGGCGCCGCAGCGCGACGCCGAGGTTCTGGTGCGGACTGTGCCGCTCCGGCCGCAACTCCAGGGAGCGTTCGAGCGGAGCCAGAGCCTCCTCGTAGCGCTTCATCAGGAGCAGGGCGACGCCCCGCATTCCCTGGGTGCGCGCGGTGGTCACCCCGTAGACCTCCTCGAGCGCCACCGCCTCGTCGTAGAGAAGCCGCAACAGCTGTGGTCGCTCCGCAGCCGGCACGCGTTCGACGAGCGCCCCGATCGACAGGAGACGCAGGTCGCGCGCCGGCAGATACGTCGCTGCCGCGCGCGCCAGCAGTTCGTCAGCTCGCTCGGCAAAGCCTGGAACGTGGCGGTTGCGCAACTCGTGGGCGCCCTGCACGTAGAGTTCCTGTGCCGTGACCGGCTCCGGCAGACCGTCGACCGGCACCGCGAACGCACCCTGCTGCCCCGGATCGGCGTTGGCGTAGCGCTCGACGAGTGCGCGGAAGTAGGCGCTGTCACGCTGATCCGCGATGAACGCGAGGTCGCGTTGCGCAGCACTGCGATCCCCGAGATCGAAGTGCAGACAGGCGCGCCACAGCCGCGCCGGCAGGTCGCGCGGATCGAGTTCCAGAATCGCGTCGAGTTGGGCGATGGCAGACTGGTTTTCTTCCCGCACTGCCGTGACGACGCGCTCGTCCGGCCAGCCTTCGACCGCGAGCACTCCCGGCAACCGGCGGTAGAGTTCCAGCTTCTTGGCGGCGAGTTCCCGCTGCTGCTGGCGATGCAGGATCGGCAGCGCGATCCCGCCGACCAGCAACGTCACCGTGACGGCAACGACCGCGATCGGCCGCGCCGGCGCGCGTCGCCACACCCGCAGACGCCGCCCCAGCGGCGACAGCGGCCGCGCCGTCACGGGCTCGTGGCGCAAGAACGCATCGAGGTCGGCGACGAGCCCGGCGGCGTCCGGGTAACGGCGTCGCGGATCCCGCTCGAGGCACTTCTCGACCACGGCGACGAGGTCGCGCGGCAGTTCGGGGCGCACCCGCAGCAGAGGCGTCGGGTCGCGATGCGGCAGGGCCGCGAGCACCGCTGCCGCATCGCCCTCGTAGGGCGGCCGCCCCGCCAGCAGGTGGTAGAGCGTCGCCCCGAGTCCGTAGACGTCGAGAGTGGGCCGCGCCGGCTGCAGCCCGCCGGACGCAACCTGTTCGGGCGGCATGTACCAAGGCGTGCCGAGCGTCGTCCGCGTGGCCGTCAGGCGTTCGCCGGTCCTCCGGGATGCGATGCCGAAATCGATCAGAACGGCGCGGCCGCTGCGCGTGACGAACACATTGGATGGCTTGACGTCGCGATGCACGAGCATCTGGCGATGCGCGGCGGCGAGGCCGTCGGCGAGCTCGCGCCCCCAGGTGGCGACCTGGCGAGGCCAGTGTTCGACTTCGAAACCGACGTGATCGGCGGCGACTTCGGCGCCACTGCGCCCGGACGCGACCTCTCCGAGCAGGACCGCCAGCGTGGCCCCTTCGAGGCGCTCCATGACCAGGAAGTGGATGCCCTCGGGCGTCCGGCCGCGGTCGTAGACGGCGACGACGTTCGGGTGCTGCAGGGCCGCGAGTGCCTCCCCCTCGCGCCGGAAGCGCTGCTCGGCGGCCTCGTCGTGGAACAGCCTCGCGTCGAGGATCTTGACCGCGACCTCTCGGCGCAGCACACGGTCTTCGGCGAGGTAGACGACGCCCATCGCCCCGCGGCCGACACAGTCCCGCAACTGGTAGCGGTCCTGCAGCAACAGGCCGGCGAGCGGATCCTCGCGCAGAGCGTCCTGCTGCAGCGCGGCGAGTTCGTCGGTCAACCCGAGCACTTCGGCGAGCGGCACGCGCAGGTGCACCCGCTCGCCACACAGCGCGTCGATGTCGACCCCCTCCCCGCAGTCCATGCGACGCAGGGCCTCGCGAACGCACTCGATCAAGTGCTCTTGATCTCCGGGACTCCGGGAGAGAGTCATTGCGGGCGCGATCCTAGCCCGATCTATGCATGAAACAGAGCCCCCGGTGCGCGCAGTCCGCGTCCAGGCAAGGAAGGCGACTGCAGAAGCGCATCGACCGCGACACGCTGCCGCGAGCCGGCATTCGTCACGCCGCAATCCTGGCCGGCGCGACCGGACCGGGCATTTCTCCGGTCATTGCCACGACACCAAGACCCTGCTACAAGAGGATCGTCATCGGAACCGCCATGGGACCGTGTTGTCGGCCGAACGCTGAAGACGCCCCACTTCGACAGGTCGCAATGCGCCCCAAAGGGCATTCCGATGTCATCCGGGGACGCACACCTCGCCCCCCGGTGTTTCTGCAACCAA
>DRKG01000163.1 GCA_011051855.1 bacterium
ACGATGTCGATCCAAGACCCGCGCCAGTACTTCGGTGCCACGTTGTTCCTCGCCATGGTCGCGGCCTCACCGCTCACCGCCCAGAGCGTGCTCGTCAAGGCGCACCGCGTGGTGCTGTCGCCCGACTCGGTGCTGACCGACAGCGCGCTGCTGCTGCGCGACGGCAAGGTCGCCTACGTCGGCGGCGACATTCCCGACGAGGCGCGCGCCGACGCCCGGGTCGTCGACTACGGCGAGGCGACGATCTCACCCGGCTTCGTGCTGGCGGTGACGACGCTCGGCCGGGACGCCGACCTGGCCGAAGGCGCACTCGCGTTCACCCCAGACCTGCGCACCGCCGAGGTGTTCGATCCGTGGCTGGACCAGCTCGACCAGCTCGCACCCGCCGGGGTCACGTCGTTCGGGCTGGCACCGTCGCCGCGCAACGTCGCCGGTGGCATCGGGGCCTTGGCCAAACCCGGCAAGGACCAGGGCCGCGTCGCCGTCGAAGAGCTGTTCGTCGGCTTCTCGTTGAACCGCGCGGCGCGCAACCGGGAACGGCCGCCGACCTCCCTGATGGGCGCGCACGAACTGCTGCGCGAGACCTTCGACCGGGCGCGCGTCGGCGTCGAGATCGGCCCGGACCTCGCGGTATTGCGGCAGGTGCTCTCGGGGCAGCGCAGGGCCGTGATCCACGCCGACACCTACGCCGAACTGAATGCCGCCCTCGCGCTCGCCAAGGCACACGAGTTCGCGCCGGTCCTCGTCGGCGCGCGCGAAGCCGACAAGGTCCTCGCCAGGCTGCACAAGACCGCGGCCGGCGTCGTACTCGGCACCCTCAGCCCGAACATGCGACTCAGCGAACTGCGCCTGCCGGCACAGCTCGCCGCTGCTTCGATCCCGTTCTGCTTCGCCGGCCGCCCCGACCAGATGCGCACCTCGGCGGCCCTGGCCGTGCACCACGGCCTCGATCGCCAGACCGCGCTCGCCGCACTGACGCGCACGCCGGCGACTCTGCTCGGCCAACAGGCTCACGTCGGCTCGCTGCACCAGGGCTGCAGCGCCGACTTCGTCGTGTTCTCGGGCGACCTGCTCGACCTCGGCGCCCGCCACCTCGCCACCTGGGTCGACGGCACCGTCGTGCACGAGGCCCGCACCCCCACCGGAGACCGTCGATGATCCGCCTGCTGCCCGCTTCGCTGCTGCTGTTCGCAACCTCGCTCGCGGCCCAGCAGAACGTCACCGCCTTCACCAACGCACGCATCCTGCCCGGCAACGGGCCGGCAATCGAGAACGGCACGCTGGTGGTCGCCAACGGCAAGGTGCTCGCCGTCGGCGGTGCCGACGTGCAGGCTCCCGACGGCGCCACCGTCGTCGACTGCACCGGCAAGACGATCACGCCGGGCTTGATCGACGCGTCGTTCGGCGGCGGCATCGCCAGCGACGACGCCAACGAACAAGGCGAGGAAGTCACGCCCCACCTGCGCATCCTCGACGCGCTCGATCCGGAGTCGCAAGCGTTCCGGCGCGCCCGCCGCAACGGCGTCACCGCGGTGCACGTGATGCCGGGCACCCGCAACGTGATCGGCGGCCTCGGCTGCGTCGTCAAGACCCACGGCGACGATCCGCAGAGCATGGTCGTCAAGCAGGATGCCAGCCTGCGCATCGTGCTCGGCAGCGAGCCATCGAGCGGCAACCGCGCAATCCGCGGCGGCCGCGTCGAGTCGATCTACTACCGCCGCCCGACCTCGCGCATGGGGGTCATCTGGGAAGTGCGGCGCGCGTTCTTCGACGCCAAGGAGGCGCTGCAGCAGACCCAGGGCGTGCCGAACGCCGCCCCGCCGAGCCCCGGCATCCAGGTGCTGACCCGGGTGCTGCAGGGCAAGCTGACGGCGGTCACCACCGCCCGTTCCGAGCAGGACCTGCGCACGGCGCTGCGCATCGCCGACGAGTTCGGTTACCAAACGGTGGTCGACGAGGCGCAGGATGCCTACTTGGTCGCCACGGAACTCGCCGACCGGCAGGTCACCGTGCTGCTCGGCGCGCCGAGCGCGACCACCGTCGCCGGCGGCGGCATGCGCGACGGCGCCGCTCCACGCAGCGGCACCGTGCGCGCGCTCGCCGAGAAGGGCGTGCGCTTCGTGATCACGACCGGCACCAACGCGGCCGCTTTGCCGCTGGTCCGCGAGGCGATGTTCGCCCGGCGCAACGGCCTCAGCCACCGGCAGGCGCTCGCCGCAATCACCACCGAGCCGGCGAAGCTGCTCGGCCTCGACGATCGCATCGGCAGCCTCGCCACCGGCAAGGACGCCGACTTCGTTATCTGGTCCCACGATCCCCTCGACCCGGCCGCCGTCGCCGAGTCTGTCCACATCGACGGCAAGCCCGTGTCACGAGTCCGATGAACCCCACCTTCCTGCGATTCGCGATCGCCAGCGCGGCGTTCGCCCTCTCCGCCCTCAGCCAGGATCTCGTCGCCATCAAGGCGAAGACGATCCACACGCTCAGCGGCCCGGCCGTCACCGACGGCGTGATCCTGCTGCAGAACGGCCGCATCAAGGCCATCGGCAAGCAGGATGAGATCGAGATCCCGTGGGCCGCCAAGGTCATCGACAAGAGCGACAAGGTGGTGATGCCGACCTGGGTGCTGGCTCATTGCGCCGGCGGCATGCGCGGCAGCAACGAGAGCATGCAGAACGTGCCGTGGCTGACGGTCGCCGACGCGATCGATCCGGCATCGGCCTACTTCGAGAACATGCTGCGGAACGGCGTCGGCACCCTGCACGTGATGCCCGGCAACCGCACCCTGATGGGTGGCACCGGCATGGTCGTGCGCCCGTCTGGCCGCACCGTCGCCGACATGACGGTCGCCGCCGGCACCGGCATGAAGCTGTCGCTGCAGGCCAGCCGCAGCCGCCTGCAGAAGATCCGCGAGATGCGCCGCGCGATCGCCGACGTGCGCGACTACCTGGCCGACTACGAACGCCGCAAGGCCGAGTTCGAGCAGGAGAAGGCCGCCGGCGCGATTCCCGCCGACAAGGAATGGGACCAGGAGATCGATCGCAAGAAGAAGGCGGCCGTCGAGCTGATCGAGAAGAAGCTGCGCGGCTGGCTCTACGTGCCGAGCTACGCCGAACTCGGCGAGGCGTTGCGCCTCGCCCAGGAGCTCGACCTGACGTTCGTGCTCGGTAGCAATCTCGACGAAGCGCACGCTCTGCTGGCCAAGATCAAGTCGCCGGTCGTGCTCGACGCCACCATCGAATACCTCGAAACCGACCCGGAAACGCGCGAAGAGCAGCAATTCTGTTCGGCGAAGCTGTGCCAGGACGCCGGCGTGCCGTTCGCGCTGTCGCTGTCGAGCGGCGGCCCCACCAGCTACCCGTGGTGGCAGCTCGGCACCTGCGTGCGGCACGGCATCTCGCGCTCGCAAGCGATCGCCGCGCTGACCACGGTGCCGGCGAAGATGCTCGGCCTCGACGACCAACTCGGCACGCTCGACGAAGGCAAGCTCGGCAACCTGCAGATTCTCACAGGCGACCCGTTGCAGGCGACCACGTGGGTCGACATGGTCGTGCTCGAAGGCGAAGTCGTCTACGAGCGCAGCAAGGACCCGCGGCTGCAGTACCTGTTCGAGGCGGCGGAAGAGGCCGCGGCCGGCACCAGCAAGGGCGAGAAGCAGTGATGTCCCGCCCCCGGTGCACGGTCCTGGCGGCGGCCGCGGCGTTGGCCCTCGCGGCCGGCGACGCGCTCGCGCAGGAAGTCCCCAGCCGCTCGTTCGCGGTCCGCTGCGGCACGCTGCTCGTCGGCGACGGCCAAACCGCCATGCACGACGCATGGCTGGTCGTGCGCGACGGCAAGGTCGAGGGTGTCGGCGAACGCACGCCGGCCGCCGATCTGCCGGTCGTCGATGCGCGCGGCAAGGTGGTGATGCCTGGCATCGTCGCCGTCGACAGCGACCTCGCGACCGAACGTGACAGCGAGTACCAAGTCACCCCGGATGCCTACGCGGTCGACGCATTCGACTTCGAGCGTTCGTGGCGCAGCGCGCTCGCCGGCGGCATCACGTCGGCGTATCTGTCGCCCGGCCGGCTGCGGCTGGTTTCGGGCCAGGGCGCCGTGGTCAAGCTCGCCGGCACCGACCTGGTCGCGCGTGTGCTCACCGACGCGGCCGCACTGCGCGTGAACTTCGGCGACGCCGCGATGAAGGCGCCGCGCGTGTTCGAGCCGACCGCGCACCCGACCGACGAAGACCCGCTGCGGCCCGCGCGCATCCAGACCCCGACGTCGCGCATCAGCCACCTCGCCGAGCTGCGCGCGCTGTTCGCGGCCGCGACCGACGGGGCCGCCGACGTCGGCGGCCAGGGGCCGGCGGAGAAGCGCTACGACGAGCGCGCCCTGCGCCTGGTGGTCGAAGGCAAGCTGCCGCTGCGCGCGGCCGCGACCTCGACCTACGACATCCGGCGCGCGCTGCGCTTCCAGCGGGATCTCGGTCTGACGATGGTGCTCGAGGACCCGTTCGAGATCGGTCCGATCGCGGCGATGGCGGCCAAGCAGAATGCGATGGCCACGTTCCGCGTGCCGGCGGTGTTCGGCCGCTCGGTGCCCGGCGGCGAAGACCGCCTGCAAGAACTGCCCGATCCCCACTTCGACGCGCCGGCCAAGGCCGCGGCTGCCGGCGTGCTCGTCGGCCTCGCCCCCGCCGCCGGCGCCCCTCTGCGCGACTACCTGCTGTCGGTAGCACTCGCAGTGCGCCACGGCCTGCCGCGCGGCACCGCGCTGCGGGCGGTCGGCCGGGACGCCGCCCGCATCCTCGGCGTCGACGACCGCGTCGGCACGCTGGCGAAGGGCAAGGACGCAGACTTCATCGTGCTCAGCGGCGATCCGCTGGCGGTCGGCTCGATGGTCGAATCGACGTGGATCGACGGCGAACGTCGCTACGTGCGCAAGACCGACAGCGCCGTGCTGGCGATCCGCGCCGGGCGCATCCACGACGGCACGGGCCGCATCATCAGAAACGGGGTCGTGGTGGTACAGAACGGCCGCATCAAGGCCGTCGGCGAAGACCTGGCGATCCCTTACGGCGCCGAGGTCATCGATCTCGGCGACGGCGTCGCGACGCCCGGATTCGTCGACGTGTTCTCGCACCTCGGCCTCGCCGGCGAAGGCACCGGGGTGCCCACGGGCAACCCCGGCCAGCGCCTGCACGACGTGCTCGCGGCCGACGACCCGATGTTCGAGCTCGCACTCCGCGAAGGCATCACCTCGCTGCTGGTCGCCGGCAAGGACGGCGGGCTCACATCCGGCCGCCTGACCGCGGTCAAGACGGGCGCCGAGGACCGCGACGGGCTCGTGCTGCGCGCGATCGCCGGCCAGCGCTTCGTCTACGACGCGATCGGCCCCAACGCGACCAAGCCGCTCGCCGACCAGATCGCGCGGGCGCGCAAGTACGTCGAAGCCTGGCGGAAGTACGAGAAGGCCCTCGCCGAGTGGTGGGCGGGCAAGACCGGCAAGGCCGCCCCCCAACCCGAGCCCAAAGCCGAGCCCGAGAAGGATCCGGCCAAGGCGGCGGTCGACCCGATCACCGGCACCTGGGAAGCGGAGATCACGATCCAGGAGCGCTTCAAGCTGCAGGTGAAGCTCGATCTCACCCGCAAGGGCACCAAGGTCACCGGCACCGTGTCGATCGGCATGATGGGCCGCACCGGCCGCGCGCGGGAGGTCGAGGGCGTGTTCGAGGACGGCACCCTCAAGATCGAGTTCCGCGGCCCCGGCGGCACGGTTTCGCTCGAGGCGACGGTCGAAGGCGACACCATGACCGGCACGCTGAACCTGGGCCCGATGGGCTCGCAGCAGGTCACCGCAACGCGCACCAGCAAGCAACCGGTCACGGCCGCGACCGCGCAGTCATCCGCGCGCAAGTCCAAGAAGGGTGATGACGGCCGGCCGAAGCCGCCCAAGGTCGACGAGAGCCTCGAACCGCTGCGCGCGGTGATCGCCGGCGAGGCGAGCATCGTGGTCAAGACCAATCGCGCGGCCGCGATCCGCGACGTCGTCGCACTGCTCACCAAGGAGAAGCTCTCCTACGTGCTGGCCGGTGCCGACGACCTGATCGACGATCGTTCGCTGCTCGGCGGACAGTCCCCGACGGTCATCGTCGGCCCCGAAGTCGTGGTCGACGACGAGGGCGAGCTGCTCAACGTCGCCGCGCGGTTCGCCGACCACGGCCTGAAGATCGCGTTCGGCAGCGACAACTGCGCCGGCACGCGCTACCTGCCGATGCACGCCGCCTATGCGGTGCGCTACGGCCTCAGCCCGCAGGATGCCCTGCAGGCGCTGACGCTGTGGGCTGCCGAAGCGTTCCACCTCGACGACCGCATCGGCTCGCTCGAGAAGGGCAAGGACGCCGACCTGGTGGTGTTCTCCGGCAATCCGTTCGAACCGAGCAGCCGCGTGCTGCTGGTCGTCTGCAACGGCCGCGTCGTCGTCGACAATCGGGAGCAAGCAGAATGACGTCGTTCCAGACCACGTGCGCGGGGATCGCGCTGTTCGCGGCGCTGCTGCCGGCCCAAGAAGCCAAGACGCCCGAACGCGCCCCGGCGCCGCCGTTCCAACTGTGGTGCCCGCGACGCCCCGCGGACGAGGCCGACTTCAAGGTCGCCAAGTGGGGGCCGCGCAACTTGCCGAGCAAGGGCTACGCGTTCTTCGCCGCCAAGATCCTACCGGTGACCTCGGCGCCGATCATCGACGGCGTCGTGATCACGCGAAACGGCGTGATCG
>DRKG01000164.1 GCA_011051855.1 bacterium
AGTCGGGCAGGTCCGTGTCATACAGACGCTGCAGGTCCGGCTTGTAGTCGAACAGGTCGAGGTGGCTCGGACCGCCCTCCATGTGCAGGGAAATGACGCGCCGGGCCTTCGGAGCGTAGTGCGGGCCCACCGGCCGGTCGCCGCCGAGACTCGCCGACAACGCGGTGCTGCCGAGCAGCCCGCTCAGCCCGCTCGCTGCCTGGCCGAAAAAACGTCGGCGTGTGGTCGCAGCCAACAAGGAATGCAGCGGATCGCTCATGGTCAGTTCAAGTAGACGGTGGCGTCGAGATCGAGGAATGCGCTGGCGAGGAGTGTCATCGCGGCCAGATCCGCCGGGCGGATCGCCGCGTCGACCGACGCTTCGCCGACCGACACCAGCGCGGCCGCGGCTTCCGGATCCTGCGCGTAGCGGCGTTGCAGGTCGTGCAACGTGGCGAGCGATTGGGCCAGGAGTTCGTGGGGCAGCTCGCGCACGGTGGTGCGCAGGAACATCCATTCGAGCCGGCCGGCGTCGTCCGGTGCCGCGGCGAGGGCCTCGGCGGCCAGCACGCGCGCGGCTTCGACGAACTGCTCGTCGTTCCAGAGCACCAGGGCCTGTAGCGGTGTGTTGGTGAGCGAGCGGCGGATGGTGCAGAACTCCCGCGTCGGCGCATCGAACGTCAACAGACTCGGCGGCGGACAGGCCCGCTTCCAGTAGGTGTAGAGGCTGCGCCGCCAGAGCGCGTCCCCTCGATCGCGGCGGAACACGCGGGTGTTGGACTGGCGCATGGCGACTTCGTTCCACAGGCCGGGCGGCTGGTAGGGCTTGACGCTCGGTCCGCCGGTGCGTTCGACCAGGAGTCCGGCTGCGTAGAGCGCTTGGTCGCGGATCACTTCGGCGGTCAGGCGTCGACGCGGGAACCAACTCAGGAGGCGGTTGTCGGGGTCGTGGGTGGCGGCCGGACCGCGCCGACTCTGTTGCCGGAAGGTCTCGCTGGTGACCATAAGGCGCAGCATCCGGCGCACGCTGTGTCCGCGCGCGCGGAACTCACACGCGAGCCAGTCGAGCAGTTCGGGATGACTCGGCCATTCTCCCTGCAGGCCGAAGTCCTCGCTGGTGCGCACGATGCCGGTGCCGAACACGAACTCCCACAGGCGGTTGACGGCGACGCGGTCGAACAGCGGGTTGCGATCGGACACCAGCCAGCGCGCGAGCCCGAGTCGGTTGCGCGGTGCGTTATCGGGCCATGCGCCGAACATCGCCGGCAGCGCACGGGCGACGGGGCGCTCGGGGTCGGGCTGGTCGTATTGGCCGCGCTGCAGCACGAAGGTCGGTCGCACCTCCGCCCGTTCCTTCATGACCATCGCGCGCGGGACCGTCGCTTCGATGGCCTGCACCTGTTGTTCCAGCTTGGCGATGTGCGCGACCCGCTGCCGGTAGATCGGAGAATGCTCGCTGCGGTAGGCGTGCAGCAGCCGTTCGCCGCGTTCGGGGTCCGCGACCACGTCCGGTGCGAGCGCCAACAGCGCATCGGCGCGCAACTCGTGCGCCCGACCGACGTGCCGGATCGCAAAGCCGCCGGCACCGCCGGTATTGACGACCTTCTCGACCAGCAGGTGCGGCCCCGGCGTCAGAGTCACGGTGACCCGATCCTGGTCCGGGCGCACGCCGCGGTCGATCCGTCGTTCGCCCACTTGCACGCCGTCGAGATAGAGCTGGAAGCCGTCATCGCTGCCGAGCGCGACCTCCACCGTGCGCGTATCCGGGGACCACAGCCGTTGCGCCACGTAGGTGACGCCGCGGCCGTTGCCGAACACGTTGGCCTTGCCCTTGCCGAATGCATCGCGGTAGGTGAAGTCCTTGCCCGCGAACTGCACGGCGCGGTCGAGACTCGTCAGGTTCTCGGGGCCGAACGCCGTGTCGTAGAGCTCCGCCTGGCCGCTGCCCTGGACGAACGGGCCGCACAGCGAAAACCCAGACGACCAGACCGGCAGGCGTCGGAGCCCGGACGCGCTGGCGCGGCTCGTCGACAGACGCACGCAGCCCAGCGAATGCCGGGCGTACTGCGAATCGTAGGCGAGTGTGACCCGCAGCTCGGTGCCTTCGACGAAGCCGAACGGCTCGTCGGTCAGAAACCACGCGGTGCGCGGCCCGCCGCGGCGCGTGCCGTCGACGGCCCACCCGAAGCCGTCGTCGCGCAGTGCGTTGCCGACCGTGAAGTCGCCGTTCTGCTGTTCGATGTCGGCCATCGCGTAGCGGATCGGCACGCGCTGCCAGTCGGCGTCGCTGCCGAGCGGTCGCACATCGAGCGCGATGTACTGCAACACCGCGTTGCCGTGCGCCGTGCGGCTGAGCTTCTGCTCGCCGAGCGACGGGTGACGGATCGCCTCCAGGCACAACAGCCGCTGCTCGGTGGCACCGGTTTGCAGCACCAACGTCTGCCGCTCCCGATCCGGGTTCTCGCCGCTGGCCAGCACGAAGCCATCCCGCAGCGGCGTCAACGTGGTGCCGCCGGTCGAGGTGGCGGCGAGCACGCGCGGGCGAGTCCAGTGCAGGTTCAGGGCGGCACCGACTTCGGCGAGGAACGAGCGATAGCCACTGCGCTCGCGCGGGTCGACGTCGTCGAGCTCCTCCCTCGCCGCCGCGAGTTCACCGCGTAGATCCGCGAGCTGCCGCCGCTCGGCCTCGGTCGGCACCTCGATGTAGGGTTCGAGGGCGCGAAAGGCGTTCGGGGACTGCGAGTAGAGGCCCGGTTCGTCGTTGTTGTAGAAGAACGAGAACAGCCGGTAGTAGTCCTCCTGGGTGAACGGGTCGAACTTGTGCTCGTGGCAGCGCGCACAGCGCACGGTGAGGCCAAGGAACACCGCCCCGACGGTCTCGGCGCGTTCGGCGGCGTATTCGACCAGGTACTCGGCGTCGATCGCCCCGCCTTCATCGGTGGTCACGTGATTGCGCAAGAAGCCGGTCGCGACCTGCTGCTGCGGCGTCGCGTCGGGCAACAGGTCGCCGGCCAGTTGCTCGACCACGAACTCGTCGAACGGTTTGTCGTCGTGCAGGGCCTGGATCAGCCAGTCGCGCCACAGGTAGGCCTGCCGGCCGGCGTCCATGTGGATGCCACTGGTGTCGGCGTAGCGCCCCGCGTCGAGCCACAGGGTCGCCAGGTGCTCGGCGTGGCGGGTGACGTAGGGTTCTTCGCCCAACAGGCGATCGACCAGACGTTCGTAGGCGTCTTCGGCCTCGTCGGCGACGAACGCCTCGAGCTCGGCGGGTGTCGGCGGCAGGCCCGTCAGCACGAGGAAGACGCGGCGGCACAGCGTGCGGCGATCGGCGGCCGGGCTGGGTCCGGCACCGTGCGCACGCATCGCCTGACGCAAGAACGCGTCGACCGGGTGGGACTCCCCGGCAGGCACCGGCGGCCGGCGCGGCGGCACGAACGACCAGTGCTGTTCGTAGGGTGCTCCGGCGGCGATCCAACGTCGGAACAGTTCGATCTCGTGCGACCGCAGCGCCGGCTTGTGCGCCGATGCCGGCGGCATGCGCAAGCGTTCGTCCTGGCTGCACAGACGCTGCATCAGGAGGCTCGCGTCGGGGTCGCCGGGCACGATGGCGGCACCGTGCTCGCGCGCCGCAACCGCGGCGGAGCGCAGATCGAGGCGCAGGTCGGCTTTGCGATTGCCGGCATCGGGGCCGTGGCACTGGAAGCATCGATCGGACAGCAGCGGACGGATGTCGCGACCGAAGCGCACCGCGTCGCCTTGCTGGGCCGACACCGCGCCGACCAACAGAGCCGACAGCAGCACGACGACACAGGATTCTACGATGGCCTTGGATCGCATGGTGGTCGACCGCTGATTGTCGCGAACCTGCATGTAGTTGTCACCTCCCGTCGCGCCCGGTCGCACGCGGCGCCGCTTCCGGTATCCTGGTCGTGCGATGAGACTGCGCGAGCGCGTGCTGACGAGCTGGCTCCGGCGCGAATGGCCCGCCTGGGGCCGGGTGTACGCGGCGTTGGGAGGAGCCGACGACGCGCGCTGGCAGGCGGCTGGCGTTCGCCCGGTGCGCGGCCGCATGCACGGGTTCGAAATGGAACTCGACCTGGCGAATTGGTCGGAACGGTTGAGCTGGTTCCTCGGCCGCTACCACGACCTCCCCCTGCAGCAGATGTTGCGACGCGTCCTGCGTCCCGGCGATGCCTTCTTCGACGTCGGCGCCAACCTGTGCATGCTGACGCTGGTGGCGCGCGCCGTCGTCGGCGACACCGGGCGCGTCATCGCCTGCGAACCGAACCCGGTGCTGGTCGCGCGGGTGCGCCGGCTCTTGCAACGCAATCGGCTCACCGACGTCGCCTTGCTGCATGCCGCCGTCGGCGCCGCAACGGGGACCGTCGAGCTGCACGAATACGGCGGCCATCCCGGTTGGGGCTCGCTGTCCGCTCGTGGACCGGACGGCGTGCACCGCACCGCTTCGTGGACGGTCGATTGCCGCACCGGCGACGACATCCTTGCGCAACAGCGCCTCGACCGCGAGCAGCCGCTGGTGGTGAAGGTGGACGTCGAAGGCCACGAAACGGCCGTGGTGCACGGCCTGGAACGCACCCTGGCACGACGTCTGCCGTTGGTGTTCGTCGAGGTCGTAGACGAGCACCTACGGCGGGCGGGTTCCTCACCGGCCGAACTGATCGACGCACTCGCACAGCACGGCTACCGCGGCTACGTGCTCGATCCGGTGCGGCGCGGTCTCTTCGGGCACGACGTGCGCCTGATGCCGTTGCAGCGGCACGAAGTGCGCGAGGTCGATGCGCTGTTCGTGCCCCCGGATGGGCCTCTGGCCGCCCGCGTCGCTCCGCTGCTGGCGGGCCGCTGACCCCGCCTGCGCGCGGAAGCCGTTCAGAACGTGTTGCCGAACGCGATGGTGAAGTTGCTGCCTTCGTCGCCGTAGCCGATGTCGACCCGAAACACCGCTTCGCGCGAGAACGCCGCCCGCAGGCCGAAGCCGTAGCTGTCGTGCCAGCGGCCGTCGGCGAGGCGGTCGACGTCGCTCGCGACCGTGCCCAGGTCATAGAACAGCGCGAGGCCGATGCGTTCGATCCGGATGGTGTCGGTGAACGCGTAGCCGCGCTCGATCAGGTTGACGCGATACTCCAGCGAGAGGTGGACCGCCGAACGATCGGTGAAGCGGTTCTGGATGTAGCTGCGCAAGGTGCGGGAGCCGCCGAGCGTGGGCAGACTGTAGAACGGCAGCTCGCCGATGGTGTCCTGCACGAAGAAGCCGATCGCGAACACGTCGGTCGGCGGGTTCTCCTCACGACCTTCCCCGCCGCGGTGCAACAGCGGCGGCAGCGGGAACACGTGCTGGCCGTCGATGCCGAGGATGGCGCCGAAGTCGCCGGAGGTCTGGGCCGCCGCGGCGACCGACACCGCGAGGCGCTGGCCCCGGTATGCCTGTGCCAGGCTGTCGCGACTGTCCCAGCCGATGCTGCCCTTGAACCAGAGCTGGTCGTAGTCGTCGCCGTCGGCAAAGGCCTTCTGGAACGACGGCAGGAACTGGTCGGTGCTCGGCACCGACTGCACCCGTCCGCCCGACAGGCCGTGGTGCATGGCCTCGACGTCGACGCGCCCGAGCCAGTTGGAGCCTTCGTCCGGCAGCGGCAACCGCAGGCCCCAGCCCGCATAGCTGAGTTCTTCGGTGTAGCTGGTCTCGTTCGAGCTCGGCGTGCGGCTGCCGAAGCCGAAGAACCGTCGCGTCAAGGTCTTCTCGAAGCCGCCGCGCGCGTACAGGCGAGCCCGTTCTTCGCGGATGATGCCGCCGTTGGGCATCGGCCGATGGTTGAGCCACTTCGACCAGTAGATGCGGTAGGTCTGCTGGCCTTCGGCGGAATAGGTCGCGACGATGTTGGCGAACTGGCGGAAGTTGTCGTCGAGGAAGTCGAGGTCGGTGATCGCAACTCCGCCGCCGTAGCCGATGTCCTGTTCGCGGAAGAACACCGGGGTCACGAACGAACTGACCCAGAAGCGATCGAGCATCGAGCCGGGCTTGATGCGCGCCGGCGGCGTGTAGCGCCAGCGCTCCGGTCGGGCGAGATCGTCGGGGAACGGGGGCTTCGGGATGCGGCCGTTCTCGTCCATACCGCGGTAGGGATCGTACGGCAACTTCGGCAGCGGATCCTGCGCGGCCGCCCAGGCGGCGACGAGCATGAAGACGACGGGAAAACGCACGCGGCCAGTGTCGGCATCGACGTGGTCGAAGCAATGCCGCGGCCGATCGCTATCCTGATCGTGATGCGTGTGACCCTGGTCTGCTCCATCGTCTTCGCCTGTGTGGGGGGGACGGTCGCGCAACGGCCGCTCGATACTGCGGAGCTGCTGCGGCGCATGGCCAACCCGCAGTGGCTGTTCCGGCCGCCTTCGCCCGGCGAGCGGTGCGTGCAGTTCAGCAGCTACGACCGGCGCAGCGATCGGGGGCCCGGGGATCCGGCTGCGTGGTACGCGAACCACGATCGCGGCAACTACCTGCGCACCGTCGAACGCGACGGGACGCAGGAGCACGTCCTGGTCGATGTCGACGGGCCCGGCGCCCTGGCGCGGCTGTGGTCGGCCAATCCCGCGGGCACCCTGCACTTCGACGTCGACGGCGCGCGCGTCTGGAGCGTCGACTTCGGGCGGCTCGCGCGCGGGGAAGTGCCGGGGATCCCGCACCCGCTGGCCGCGATGCGATCGCGCGGCGGCAATCTGTATCTGCCGATCCCCTTCGCTCGGCACCTGACGATTTCGGCGACGGCCGGAGACCTCTACTACCTGGCCGACGTGGCCCTCTGGCCCGATGGCACCGAAGTGCAGGGGTTCGCCGGCGAGCAGCAGTTGCAGCGGCAGCGCGACGCCGTGCAAGCCTACGTGGCCGGCGAGTTCGGGGAAACAGCACCGGAAACGCGCGTCGAACTGCCGGCACGGGTGCCGCCGGGACACATCGTGCACTCGTTGCGGCTCGAAGCGAAGGCCGAGACCGGCGCCGACGTGCGTTCGGTGCTGCGGCGCACGCGCCTTCTCGTGCAGTGCGCCGGCGAGGTGCTCATCGACGTGCCGGTGACCGACTTCTTCGCCGGCGGCCCGGACTGGCGACCCTGGCGGGGGGCGTTCCTCGGCGTGCTGCCCGGTGATTCCGGCTGGGGCTCCGGCTGGCTCGGCTTCCCGATGCCGTTCCCGCGCGCCGGCACCATCGACCTGGTCACCGACGGTGCACGGCAAGGGGTGACGTTCGCCCTGCACCTGGCCCGGTCGCCTGCCGAGCTCGACGAAGACACCCTGTTGTTCCGCGCCGGCTACCACCTCGCGAAGGCCAACCCGACGCGCCCGTTCGGAGACCACCTGGTGTTGCACGCCGAGGGCACGGGGCGGTTCGTCGGCTGCTCGCTCTTGGTGCAGAACCCGTCCCGCATCTGGTGGGGCGAAGGCGACGAGAAGGTCTGGGTCGACGGAGAGCCGTTTCCGTCGTGGTTCGGGACCGGCACCGAGGACTACTTCGGCTATGCGTGGTGCGATCCGACGCCGTTCACCGCTCCGTTCCACGCCCAGGTGCAGTGCGAAGGGCCGATGAACTTCGGTCGCACGCAACTGCACCGCACGCACGTGCTCGACAGCATCCCGTTCCAACACAGTCTGCGGTTCGAGTTCGAACGCTGGCATTGGATCGAGGACACCGAGATCGACTATGCCACGGTGGCTTACTGGTACGGAGCCGCGGGCGCACGTTCGGACCTGCCCCCGGTCCCCCCAGCGGCCGAACGCCGGCTCGCGCACCTGGAACGGCCGCGCATCTTCGTTGCCGAGAATGCGTTCGAAGGCGAGTCGCTGCCGGTTCTGCGCTGCACCGGCGGCGTGCACGAGGTGCAGAGTCTGGCATTCTTCGAAGGCCGCTTCTCCCGGGACGCGCACCGTTGGTGGCGCGACGGCCGCATCGGGGACGTGCTCGAACTCCAGGTTCCGGTGGCCGAAGCCGGGCGTTATCGCGTGACCGTGGCGATGACCAAGGCCGACGACTTCGGCATCGTCAAGATCTCCCTGGCCGGCAAGCCGCTCGGAGAGCCGTTCGACGGCTACGCCGAGCAGGTGACGCCGACCGGCCCGTTGGTGGCGGGCGAAGTCGACCTCGAGGCCGGCACCGCGGTGCTGCGGTTCGAACTGGTCGGCAGGAATGAGTTGGCGAAACCGCGGCACATGGTCGGGCTCGACTACGTGCGCCTGGAGAAGGTCCGGTGAGCAAGCGACGACGCCCGGAGACGTTCGAGTGCCCGAACTGCGGTGCGCCGGTGCGGGTGGGGCGCAAGGCCTGCCGGGAGTGCGGCAGCGACGACCTCACCGGCTGGCAATCGAGTGAGGAGATCGACTACCAGAGCATCGACATCCCGGAGGGTTATGGACCCGAGGACGGCGCGTCCGGACCGGGCTCCGCGCACAGCCGGCCGACCACCGCGTGGCTGTGGCCGGTCGTCCTGGTGCTGACCGCGATTGCGGTGTTGATCCTGGCGCTGGGCAGGCGCTGATCGCGACTCCCGCCCTCGCCTACTGGAAGTCGACCTGACGGTAGTTCGTCTCGTCGAACGGCGGCGAGCCGCGGCCGATGTCGAGGACCATCGCTTGGAAGTAGTAGGTGGTGCCGAGCAGCGAGGACGAGATCGGGCCGTAGTCGATCGAAGCCTGATTCGTCTGCGGGTCGAACGAGTAGAGCGTCGGGTCGAGCGCGAAGTCGGTGAAGGCGGCGCCGATGTCGAGATCGACGTAGCCCGGGTAGACGCTGGGCTGCAGGGTGTTGCTGAGGCCCATCAGGCACAGTGCCGGGCCGATGATGGTGCCGTGATGCATGCGCAGGTGCAGCGTGCCGCCGGCGCCGATCGAAGTCTCGCCGACCAGCACCGGCACCGTCGGTTCGACCAAATCGACCGGCACCACGTTGGTCTGGATCGCCGGGTTGTAGGCGAGCATGTTGTGGCTGCCGGGGAGCGTGTCCGGGCGCGGGTGGACCTCGATGCGGTTGTTGTCGAGCACGCGGAACCAGCCGCCGAGGAAGTCGTTCTCATCCCCTTGACCGAGCAGGTCGAAGTCGACGCCGACCAGTTCGACCCACGCCAGGTTGTCGCCCTGCAACACGAGCCCCTGCTCGCTCAAGGTCGGGTGCGTCGGCGTGGTCGCCGGCACCGTCAGACTCGGGAACGGCAGCACCGGGAACACCGCCGTCAGCGCGAACAGCTCGGCATCGGCGGTTACGTTCAGGGTGCGGGCGGTCGGCTGGCTGACGATGTTGGTCGCGAACGACGTGTAGATGCCGAAGTAGGTGTTGGTGTTGTTGGCCCCACCGCCGACCTGTGCGGCGGCAGTCTGGGTCAGGTCGATCACCCCACCGGCATTCAGGCCCGAACCGGTCAGGGTGCCGCTGACGGTGGTGTAGTAGTGCCAACTGTCGGGATCGAGCGTGCCGCCGCCGGCGACGTAGGCGCCGGGCACGAGCTGCAGCACCGGGCTGCCGCCCGGGGGCCAGGCCGCCTGGCCGGGGTCGACGCGACC
>DRKG01000165.1 GCA_011051855.1 bacterium
CGCGTCGCGACGACACCGGCCGGCAGTTCGCCCGCCGCACCAACCGGCGCAGGCGGAAGCTCGGGCATACCCGTCGGTGATGGATCGCCTCCGGACATCCACCAGAACCCGACCGCGCCCACGAGCAGCAGCAGCAACACCAACGCCGACACGATCCGCATGACTGCGCGCGAGCATACGCCACCCTATGCTGTCCGAGCATGTCCGCGCCCCCGTCGCCATCGACTCCGATCACCAAGGTGCTGTGGTGGGCGCTGCTCGCGGCCGGCGCGATGGCATTCGCCGTGTTCGTGTTCGCGGCATGCCAACGGGTGTTCTACCCGCACGAACTCGAATGGATGGAGGGCGCGCTCGCCGATCATGCCGCGCGTGTCGCCTACGGGCAGCCGCTCTACTGCGAACCCACGGCCGAGCACGTGCCGTTCCTCTACGCGCCACTCTTGTTCTGGCTGGGCGGACTCGGCATCCGACTCGGCCTCGACGGCGTCCTCGCGCTGCGCCTGCTCGCGACCGCGTTCTCGCTCGCCAGCGCGATGCTGATCGGCCACTGGGTGCGCCGGGAGACCGGCCGCATCGTTCCCGGGCTGGTGGCGAGCGGCCTGTTCCTTGCCGGCTACGGCTGGCTGGCGTGGTGGTTCGACCTCGCCCGCAACGATTCCCTGTTCGTGTTCTGGAGCATCGCCGCGAGTTACCAGTTGCGCCACGGCGGCCCCCGACGCTGGCTGTGGGCCGGACTGCTCGCGACCATCGCGCTGCTCGCCAAGCAGTCGGCGCTGCTGTGGCTGCCCGCCGTCGGCATCGGCACCCTGGTCACCGACTGGCGTACGGCGCTGCGCTTCGGCACCACGGCGGCAGTCGCGATGGCCTCGGCGCTCGGCGCCCTGCACCTGTCGAGCGACGGCTGGTCGACGTTCTATCTGTTCGAAATGCCGCGCCATCACGGCATCGTCGGTCCGCACAAACTCGGCTTCTGGACGCGAGACCTCGCGCCCATGTATCCGCTGCTGGCGCTCGGGTTGGCCGGCTTCGCCGTCAACGTGCGAGAGGTCCCCCGACCGGCGCTGCTGCTGGCTGCGTTCGGGAGCGGCGGCCTGATGTGCTCGTGGTTCTCGCGCATGCACGTCGGTGGTTTCGAGAACGTGATGATGTACGGCTTCGCCGCCGCCTGCGTCGTCGGGCCGATCGCGGCCACGGCGAACGCACGCTGGCTGCACACCGTCGGCCCCGCGCTGCTGCTGGTCCAGTTCGGCTGCCTCGGCTGGCAGGCATGGCGGCGCCCGATCGCGACCCTGCTGCCCCCGGCCGCGCACCGCAAGGCGCACGACGAACTGCGCGCCTTCGTCGCAGCACAGAGCGGTCCGGTGTGGCTTCCGGGCCACGGCTACCTCGCCGCTCGCGAAGGCAAGGGTGGTGGCGCCCACGGCCAGGCGATCTTCGACCTGCTGCAACTGCTGCCGCCAGGGCCGGGCGGCTTCGATCTGGGCGCGTTGAACCGCACCGCCTCCCTGACCGAACTCTCCGCGCGCGCCCGCCTCGCCCTCGATCGCTTCCGCGACAGTTGCTACCGCAGCATCCGCGAACGCCGCTACAGCGCGATCGTGCTCGACCGGCCGGGCACGCAGGCCTTCGAGGCGCTGTTTGCCCTTCCCCTGGCCGGCCCCGACCTCCGACCGAACAGCGGCGACGAACCGTACGTCCGGCGGCCCGGAGACCTGGTCCCGTCGCCTCGCGCAATCGAGCCCCTCGTGGGCAAGCGCTTGGGCGCGCCCTACGCGCTGCAGGCTAGATGAGCGCAGCCAGCGCCGCCTGCACGGCTCTGCCGTCGGCCAGCCCTTTGTAGCGCGACATCCACTCCTTCATGAAGCGCCCTTTGTCCTGCGGGCCGGCAAACCCGATCTCGGCGGCGACCTCGCGCACCTTGGTGGCGATCTCGTCCGCAGACATCTGCTTCGGCAGATAGGCCTGGATCAGTTCGATCTCGGCCTGTTCCTTGTCGGCGATCTCATCGCGGCCGGCGGCGCGCGCCTGCTCGACGGTGTCCGCGCGGGTCTTGACCGCCTTCTGCAGCACCGCGGCCTCGCTGTCGTCGGACAGATCGCCCTCGGCTTCGGCCTTCTTCTTGATGTCGCTGATCAACATGCGCAGCACGGTGAGCTTGTCCTTCTCACCGGCCTTCATCGCCGCCTTCATGTCCGCCGTCAGCCTGTCGAGATAGCCGGCCATCAGCCCTGGTCCTCCTCGGCCTCGGGCTCTTCCTTGGGGATGCGCGCGACGCTGACCAGCTTGTCGCCGTCGCGCAGCGAGATGCAGCGCACCCCCTGGGTGTTGCGGCCGATGACGCTGATGCCACCGACTGCGGTGCGCACGATCTGGCCGTCCTTGGTGATCATCATCACTTCGTCGTCGTCGTCGACGCTGAGCAGATTGACGACCTTGCCGTTCCGCTCGGTCGTGCGGATGTCGATGATGCCTTTGCCGCCACGCGTCTGCACCCGGTATTCCTCGACCTTGGTGCGCTTGCCGTAGCCGTTCTCACAAATGGTCATCAGCGTGCCCGAGCCATCGGTCACCACCATGTCGCAAACGGCGTCCCCATCGGCGAGCTTGATGCCGCGCACGCCGACGGCGCTGCGCCCCATCGCCCGCGCTCCCGACTCGTCGAAGCGGATCGACATGCCGTTCTTGGTGCCCAGGATGATGTGGTCGCCCTTGCGGCAGATCTTGACGCCGACGAGGCTGTCGCCGTCGTCCAGGCCGAGCGCGATGATGCCGCCGGCGCGCGGCCGGCTGTAGGCGCTGAGCGCGGTCTTCTTGATCAGACCGTTCCTGCTGGCGCTGACCAGGAACCGTTGGTCGTCGAACTTGTCGACCCGCAGGATCGCCGTGATCTGCTCGCCTTCCTGCGTCTCGACGACGTTGACCAGCGCGCGGCCCTTGGCGGTCCGGCCGTAGCTCGGCAGCTCGTAGACCTTCTTCCAGTAGACGCGGCCGCGGTCGGTGAAGAACAGCAGATAGTCGTGCGTCGATGCGACGAACAGGTTCCACAGGAAGTCGCCTTCCTTGAACTCGGCCCCGCTGACGCCTTTGCCGCCGCGCCCCTGGGTGCGGTACTGGTCGAGGGCGGTGCGCTTGATGTAGCCGTGGTGGGTCACCGTCACGACCATCATCTCCTCGGGGATCAGGTCCTCGGCGACGAAGCTGCCGACCTCCTCGTCGCTGATCTGCGTGCGCCGGTCGTCGCCGTACTGCTCGACCATCTCCTGGAGATCCTTGCGCATCAGCCCGAACAACACCTCCTTGTCGGCCAGGATCGTCTTGTAGTAGGCGATCTTCTCGGTGACCTCGGCGTGCTCGGCTTCGAGCTTCTCGATCTCGAGGCCGGTCAACTGCGACAGGCGCATGCTCAGGATCGCGCGCGCCTGGATGTCGCTCAGTTCGAAGCGCGCGATCAAGCGCTGGCGCGCCTCGTCGGTATTGGCGGACGACTTGATGATCTCGATGACCTCGTCGATGTTCGCCACCGCGAGCCGCAAGCCATCGAGGATGTGCAGCCGTTCTTCGGCCTTGCGCAGCAGGAAGCGTGTGCGGCGCCGGATCACGTCGATGCGGTGATCCCGGTAGCACTCCAGCATCTGCTTGAAGCTGAGCGTGCGCGGGCGCCCGTCGACGATCGCCAGATTGATGATCGAGAACGTGCTCTGCAGCGGCGACAGCTTGAACAACTTGTTCAGCGTCACCATCTCGTCATCGACCGCCTTCTTCAGCTCGACGACGAGGCGCAGACCGACGCGATCGTTCGACTCGTCGTTGACGTCCGAAATCGTGTCGAGCTGGCCGCTCTTCACCAGGTGCTGGATGCGCTCGAGGATCGTCGTCGTCTTGATCTGGAAGGGCACCTCGGTGAACACGAGCTGCTTGCGGCCCTTCTTCTCCTCGACGTGGTACTTGGCGCGACAGGTCACCGACCCGCGACCGCTGGCGTAGGCGTTGCGGATGCCGCTGCGGCCCATGATCGTGCCGCCGGTCGGGAAGTCGGGGCCCTGCACGATCTCGAGCAACTCGTCGAGCGTGACCTCCGGGTTGCTGTAGAGCTTGTCGAGCGCCTTGGCGACCTCCCTGAGGTTGTGCGGCGCCAGGCTTGCCGCCATGCCGACTGCGATGCCGGTCGAGCCGTTGCAGATCAGGTTGGGGAACCGCGCCGGCAACACCACCGGCTGCATGCGCGAGCCGTCGTAGTTCTCGACTTGGTCGACCGTCTCCTTGTCCAGGTCTTCGAGCAGGTGCACGGCCGGCTGACCCATGCGCGCTTCCGTGTAGCGCATCGCCGCCGGCGGGCTACCGTCGATCGCGCCGAAGTTGCCCTGGCTGTCGACCAGCGGGTAGCGGGTCGTGAACGGCTGCGCCATGCCGACCAACGTCGGGTAGACGACCGACTCGCCATGCGGGTGGTAGTTGCCCGACGTGTCGCCGCAGATCTTCGCGCACTTGCGGTGCTTGCTGCGCGGCCCCAGATTGAGGTCGTTCATCGCAACCAGCACGCGCCGCTGGCTCGGCTTGAGACCATCGCGCGCATCGGGTAGAGCGCGCGAGAGGATCACGCTCATCGAGTAGTTCAGGTAGCTCTCGCGCATCTCCCGCTCGAGCAGGAGATCAGTGATGCGGCCGCCCTCGGGCGGGGTCGTTTCGGTCATGTGCGGGCGGGGTCGGTCTTGGCCTGGCTGCGAAAAGTCCCATTGTTCCGCCCCGGCCTGACCGCTTCAACATTCGGGCCGTTCCTGTACCATGGTCCGACTCTCCGGCGCCGGGATCTGCCGGCCGCATCCCTCCCTGAAGCCCCTTCGGAGCCACTGTTGTTCGACAAGAGCGTCATCATCCTGGTCGTTTCCCGCGAAATCCTCGAAGGTTCGGTCGTCGACCGAAATGCGGCCTTCATCGCCAACCGAGTCGACGACATCGGCTACCGGGTGCGCACGATCCAGGTCTGTGACCGCGTCGAGGCGGAGATGGTCGCGACGATGAAGTGGGCGCTCGGGCTCAAACCGACCTTCGTGCTCGTCACCGGCGGCATGGGGCCCAACTGGGACGACAACACCCGCGCATGCTTGGCCAAGGCGGCCGGCCTGCCGCTGGAGGAGAATCCGCAAGCGCGCGAGTTCGTCGAGAACGCCTACCGTCGCCTGTTCGCCAAGCAAGTCGTCAGCCATCCGGACATGACCGATGCGCGCCTCGGCATGGCCATGCTGCCGCAGGGAGCCAAGGCCTACGAAAACACCGTCGGCAGCGCGCCGGCGGTGCAACTCGACGTCGGCGAGACCACGGCGTTCCTGCTGCCGGGCGTGCCTGCCGAGATGCAGCGGTTCTTCACCACCCACGTGATGCCGGTGATGGCGGCCGCCGGCCCGGATACGGTGCGCGGCGAACGCGCGGTCGACTACCACGGCCACGACGAATCTTCGATCAGCCGTGTGCTCGCCGACATCGCCAAGCTCCACCCGCAGATCAGCATCCGCACGCGCGTGCAGGGCACCGAGATGGCGCGCACGATCCGCATCGTGCTGGTGGCCGAGCAGGACGACGCGGTCACGCTGAACGAACTGCTCGAGAAGGCCGAGGACGACCTCCGCGCCCGGCTCGGGCTCGAACTCGACAACCCGACCGACGCGGCCCGCCTGGGTGACTGAGGCCGCCCGGCTGTTGCGCTGGTTCGCTGCGGCGCGGCGGGATCTCCCGTGGCGGCGCACCAAGGATCCCTGGGCAATCTGGGTCAGCGAGATCATGCTGCAGCAGACCCGCGTCGAAGCGGTGCGGGAGCCGTTCGCGCGCTTCCTGCGCCGCTATCCCGAGCCGGCCGCGTTCGCCGCCGCCACCGACGACGAGGTCATGGTCGCGTGGCGCGGGCTCGGCTACTACCGCCGGGCGCGCCTGTTGCGCGACGGGGCCCGCGCGGTGGTGGCACGCCACGCCGGCCGCGTGCCCGACCGACTCGACGACCTGCGCGCGCTGCCGGGGGTCGGCCCGTACACGCTCGGCGCCATCGCTTCGATCGCCTTCGGCCACCCGGAGCCGGCCGTCGACGGCAACGTCGAGCGCGTGATCGCGCGCCATCGCGGGTTCACGGCCCCGATCGGCACCAGCGCGGCGCGGCGCACGATCCGCGCCGTGGCCGCGGACTGGCTGCCGCGCCGCCGCGCGGGCGACTTCAACCAGGCGCTGATGGAACTCGGCGCAACCGTCTGCACGCCGACGTCGCCGCGCTGTGGCGACTGCCCGATCGCCGCGGATTGCGTCGCCCGAACCGAGCGACGCACGGCCGAGCTGCCGGTGCGAAGACGCCCGCGAGCCACCGTCGAAGTCACCGCGCGGGTGGCGTTGGTCGGGCGCGGCGATCGCTTGCTCGGCTACCGCATCCCGGCCGGCGAACCCAACGAAGGGCAGATCGAACTGCCCGGTCCCGGCACGTTGCGCGATTGCGACCCCGACGACCTCGCCGCCGCCGTGCGCCGGAGGTTCGGGGCCGAACTCACCGTCGGCGCACTCGTCGCAACCGTGCGCCACGCGATCACCCACCACCGGATCACGCTGCACGCGCACCGCGCGACCGTGCGCCGCAAGGGGTGTCTCGCGTGGTTCCCGCGCACTCCCGACACCCCGTGGACGACGCCGTCGCGCAAGGTCTTCGCCCGATCCGATGCGCTCGAAGCGTGAACCGCGGCCGGGCGGTCGCTATCTTGGTCGCCCCCCAATCCCGACCAGACCACACCGACGAGGAACGAAGCCATGGGCCTGATGGAAGGAAAGAACGTCGCGATCTTCGGGGTCGCGAACAAGCGCTCGATCGCCTGGGGCATCGCGCAGGCACTCCAGCGCGAAGGCGCCAAGCTGGCCTTCAGCTACCAGAACGAACGCATGGGCGACGCGGTCAAGAAGCTGGTCGCCGATTTGCCCGAGGAACCGTTCCTGGCGCCTTGCGACGTGACCGTCGAAGGCGACATCGAGAAGTTCTTCGCGGCGCTCGGGGAGCACTGGGACGGCCTCGACGGCATCGTGCACTCGATCGCGTTCGCCAAGCGCGACGAGCTCGGTGGCAACTTCCGCGACACCTCGTGGGACGGCTACGCGCTCGCCCAGCAGGTCAGTTCCTGGTCGTTGATCGGACTGGTCAAGGGCGGCATGCCGATGATGGAAGGCCGCAACGCGAGCGTCGTCTGCCTGAGCTACTACGGCGCCGAGAAGGTCGTCACCAACTACAACGTGATGGGCGTCGCCAAGGCCGCGCTCGAATCGTCGACGCGCTACCTCGCCAACGACGTCGGACCGAGCGGCGTGCGTGTCAACGCGATCTCGGCCGGTCCGATCAAGACCGTCTCGGCGATGGGCGTCGGCGACTTCGGCACGCTGCTCGACTCGATGGCACAGAAGGCACCGCTGCGCCGCAACGTCGACCAGATGGACGTCGGCAACACCGCGGCGTTCCTGCTGTCGCCGCTGGCGAACGGCATCACCGGTCAGACGATCTACGTCGACGCCGGCTACAGCATCCTGGGCGTCTGATTCTCGGCGAGCCAGCGCTCGATGCGCTGGCGTTCGTCCCGCGTGAGCCGGTCGCCCGCGCGCTGCTCCCGACCGGTGCGCCGCACTTCGGCGTCGCGCGCCAGCAAGCCTGCATAGATCTCGCGCGCCCGATCGGGCTCGCCGCCGGCGATCGCGAGCGCCGCCAGGTTGAGCGCGCTGCCGACGTGCATCGGGTCCCGTTCGAGTGCGGCACGGTAGGACGCCGCGGCGAGCCGTGGATCGTCGGCCAATGCCACGCCGATGCGGAAGTGCACTTCGGGGCTGTCGGGAAACCTCTCGGCCAAGGCCCGCAGGTGTTCCCGCGCGGCACGGCGATGCGCATCCCGACGCGATTGGCTGTCGGGCAACTCCGAGAGGGCGGCGAGCTCACCGGCGCGCAAGCGCGCGGTCGCCACCGCGAGCGCCGCGTCCTCGTCACCGGGGGCCAGCGCAAAGCAGCGCGCGAACGCGGCAGCCGCACCTTCCGCCTGGATCATCGCCTTCTCGTACTGCGGCGGGTCGCCCTGCGGCACCGCCGCCAGCGCCAGCAGGCAAGCGCCGAGGCGGAACTGCGCACTCGCGTCGTCGGGGCGCAGCGCGACGTAGGCCTCGAGGTGCGGCAAAGCAGCGCGTTCTTCGCCGAGTTCGTAGCGATAGGTGCCGGCCGTCCCCAGCAACGCGGCGCGCTCGGCCGCGGGCGCACCGGTGGTGTCGACGAGCGCCTGCTCGGCGGCCGCAGCGGCGGCGCTCATGTGGCCGGTCTCGGCGAGAAACACCGCGCGGATCCAGCCGACGAAGGCGTCGTTCGGGGCGAGCCGGCGCGCGAGTTCGATCTGGAACTCCCCCTTGCGCAGGCCCGTCCATTCGACCGGTTCGCTGCGCGCCGCATCCTGCAGTAGCACCATGCCGAGCACGGCCCGCGCGCGCGCCGACCGCGGATCCAGCGCGAGAGCACGCCGCGCCAAGGAACGCGCCTCGCGATAGTGCCGGCGAACGACCGCGTCGACCGCACGTGCCTCGAACCCGGCGAGGCGCTCGCTCCGGGCCTCGCTCAGCTCGACGACCGGAAGGTCCGCGACCGACGCTGCGGCCGGATTCGGCGCGACTCCGGCACAGCCCGCCAGGAGGAGCAACCAACAACCGACCGATGCGCGCCACGATGCCATGCGCGCATCATCGTCTGGTCTGACCTGTTCGGAAAGCTACGCTTGGCGCATCGTGCGCATCGCGTCGGACATCACCTGGCTGGTCGGCGACACGCCGCTGGTCGATCTCGCGGCGTTGTCCCCCGAGGGCTCCCGCATCGTCGGCAAACTCGACGCCTGGAATCCATCGGGCAGCAACAAGGACCGCGCCGCGCTGGGCATGATCCGCCACGCCGAGCAGAGCGGCTTCCTGCGCCCGGGCGGAACCATCGTCGAGTGCAGCAGCGGCGACCTCGGCCTCGCGATCGCCACGATCGGGCGAAAGCTCGGCTATCGCGTCGTGCTGACGATGCCCCACGACCTGGCGCCGGCGCACCGCCGGCTGATGGAGGCGATCGGTGCCGAAGTCGAACTCACGCCCGACGCCGACGGCATGCGCGGCGCGATGGCGCGCGCGGAGGATCTCGCCCGGACGATCACCGACGCCGTCTGCCTGCAGGCGTTCTCCAACCGATCGAACGCCAAGGCCCACGCCGACACCACCGCGCGCGAGATCTGGCGCGACACCGACGGCACCGTCGCCACCGTGGTCGTGCCGGTCGGAACGGGTGGCGCCGCGGCCGGCTGCGCCCAGTTCCTCCGACCGCTCGGCGTCCGGATCGTGGGTGTCGAACCCGCTGCCAGCCCCGTGCTGTCCGGGGGCGCACCCGGCGCACACGGCATCCCGGGCATCGGAGCGGGCTTCGTGCCCGACATCCTGTCGCCGCACGACCTCGACGAGATCCTCACGGTCGCGGACGAACAAGCGCTCGCTGCGACCCGGCGCCTGATGCGCGAAGAATCGCTGTTGCTCGGCCCCGCCAGCGGCGCTGCCATCCACGCGGCGATCGAGCTGGCCACCCGCAAGCCCCCCGTCGGCGGCACGATCGTCGCGATCCTGCCGGACGCAGCCGACCGCACCGTCGAACACTGGATGCAGGACCCGAACCGATGAGCCAACCCGACGTCCAGCAGCGCGCCGAAGCCCTGCTCGCCAAGGTCGCAACCCTGCGCACCCAGATCCAAGAACGCATCATCGGCCAGCAGCCGCTGATCGACGACCTGCTTGTGGCGCTGTTCGCCGGCGGCCACGTGCTGCTCGAGGGCCTGCCGGGCCTCGGCAAGACCATGCTGGTGAAAGCGCTCGCCGACGGCCTGGGACTGCCGTTCTCCCGCATCCAGTTCACTCCCGACCTGATGCCGAGCGACGTCACCGGCACCCAGGTTATCGACGAGGACCACGGCCGGCGCGAGTTCCGCTTCCAGCCGGGGCCGATCTTCGCCGGGCTGGTGCTTGCGGACGAGATCAACCGCGCCACCCCGAAGACGCAGTCGGCGCTGCTCGAAGCGATGCAGGAGGGCTCGGTCACCGTCGCCGGCGCGACCCACCCGTTGCCGAACCCGTTCCACGTGGTGGCGACCCAGAACCCGATCGAACTCGAAGGCACGTTCCCGCTACCGGAAGCGCAGCTCGACCGGTTCTTCTTCCGACTCGACGTGACCTCTCCTTCGGCCGAGGACATGGCCCGCATCCTCGCCGCAACCACGGGTGCTCCGCAAACCGCGGAACTCGCTCGGATCAGCGCGGAGGAACTCCGGGAACTGCAACGACTGGTGCGCGAGGTGCTCTGCGGTTCCCACCTGGTCCGATTCGTGGCGGAACTGGTCGTCGCAACCCACCCGACCCACCCCGACAGCAGCGAACCGACGCGGCGCTTCGTTCGCTACGGCGCCAGCGCCCGTGCGGGGCAGGCAATCCTGCTCGGTGCGAAAGCGCGCGCGTTGCTGGCCGGCCGCCCGGCGGTCGCCATCGAGGACATCGACGCATGCCTGTTGCCTGCACTGCGACATCGGGTACTGCTCGGCTTCGAGGCCGACGCGGAGCAGGTCGGCGTGCACGATCTGCTTACAGAATGGCGAAGTAGGGCCGAACGCGCGGCGCGCTGATTTGTTGCCCCCGATGCGGATTCTTTACGAGAATCGCTGACGCGCACCGCCGAAGTGCGGTCCAGGCGTAGCTACGCCATAAAAAAACGAGCGCACTTGGAAAGTTGTGCGCGTTCGTTCGTCTACTACCACTGCATGGGACGAGTGGTCCCGACCGCCCGGCGCTGTTACCGCAGCGTCTATTCGAGAGGGCAAACTTGAGCGGTCGGGACCCTTACGTGGCCGGCGATTCAGGGAGAGAATCGCCGGCCACTATTTTTTTCAAGCCCCTCACCCACAGGTAGTTCGCCGCGCCGAACCGTTGCGGGCTTGGTCTGACAGGGGGTGTGACCCATCATGCGCCGCGATGAGCAACCGCGACCAGGAGTTCCTCCGGCTGGCCGACGACGAGATGCGGCGCCTGCTCGCGCAACTCGACGAGTTCGATCCCGACGAACTCGAGGCCGACGCCAGCGAAGGCGTGATCAAGATGGTGTTCGGCGACGGCGCGGTGTGCGTGCTCAACCGGCAGACCGCCGCCCACCAGATCTGGCTGGCCGAGGGGGCATCCGCTTGGCACTTCGAACGGAACACCGAAACCGGCGGCTGGGAGGACACCAAGGGCCGCGGCGAACTGCGCACGGTGTTGGGCGGGATCCTGTCTCGCCGGCTTGGCCGCGAGGTCGCGCTGGCAGGCCGCTGACGCGCCCCACCGCTCACGCCGAGCGCACGCCGGCGCCAGCACGGGCCGCGCGCGGGAAGCGCAAGCGGAAGATCGTGCCACGGCCGGGCTCGCTCTCCACCTGCACGATACCGTTGCTGCCGCGCACGAAGCGCGCCACCGCGGTCAGGCCGAGGCCGGTCCCCTGCCCGATCGGCTTGGTGGTGAAGTAGGGATCGAAGATCCGTTCCTGCTCGTCCTTCGGGATGCCCGGGCCGGTGTCGGCCACCTCGACCCACACCTGGTGGCGGTCGCTGCCGCAGCGCATCGTGATCGCGCCGTCGCCCTCGATCGCCTGACGCGCGTTGATCACGAGATTCCACAGCGCGTGCATCAGACCATGTTCGTTGAGCAGCACCGGCGGGACCGCATCCGGCGCCTCGCAGGTGATCTGCAAGTTCCCCGGCAGCACCACCTGCGCCTGTTCGTGGAACCGCTTGAGCACGGCCGCGAGGTCACATCGCTCGATCGTGCCCTCGTCGGGATGAGCCATGCGCATCAGTTGGTCCAGCAGCGGCTGCGATTGCTGCAGGGTCTCCTCGATCAGCCGCAGACGCCGTTGCCGTTCCTCGTCGTCCCCCATGCCGGCCATCGTCACGTGCCCGAGCAGCACCTGGAAGGCGTTGCGGAGCTGGTGGCAGACCATACCCGCGATGTCGCCGACGGTCTCGACCCGCAAAGCATGGCGCAGCAGCTTCTCGCGGTGGCGCAGCGCCCGGCTCGCGTCAAAGTTCTTCCGCCGCTGCGCCTCGGCCGTCATCAGCGCCAGGAACACCAGACGATTGACGATCGCACCGGCCAGGGCCGACGCCAGCGCCACGGCCGACAGGCTGGCTGTGTGAATCCAGACGTCCGGCAGCAACTCCGCGGGAACCGACCCGGGCTCGATCCACGTGCCGACGAGCATCGCCGCGACCGCCACCAGGGTCATCGTCAGGCCTGGCACGACCCCGAGGCAGGTCGTCGCCAACAGCGACAGCACCGGGTGCAGATACCACGCCGGGCTGAACGCGCCGCGCGGCCAGTTGGCCAGCACCGTCAAGGTGAACAGCGCGATGAACAACACCATCGCCGCGTACTGCAGGCGGTGCTGCCGCCAGCCGAACCACGCCATCAGGAACAGCGGTGCCGAGGCCAGCGCCGGAAACGCGCCCGACCACGGCAACTCGGTCGACCAGAAGCTGCCGTCGAACAGCAGCAAGCATGTCAGCCCGTAGCCGGCCGCCGCAACCGCCAGGATCAGCGACGCCCAGCGGATCAGCAACGACAGGCTGGCGACGACCGGCAGCCTCGTGCTGGTGAGGAAGTCGAACAGCGACTCCTCGGACAACTGAACTGGGACACGCAACTTGTGCGCATTGTAGCCGCGTCGCGGGCCGGGTCAGACGTGAAGTTCCGACTCCGGCGCTCGACACTCGACGGCGAGCTCGCTGCCGAACACGGGGTGTCGCAACCGCAGCCGCCAGGAGTGCAGCATCACCCGCCCGTAGGATTCGCCGCGGCGCGCTCGGTAACCGTACTTTCGGTCGCCGGCTACGGGGCAGCCCAGCGCGGCGAGGTGGACACGGATCTGGTTGCGGCGGCCGGTCTCCAGCCGGCAGCGCACCAACGCCCCACGGCCGCGGCGCTCGAGCGTCTCGTCGTGCGTCCCCGCCCGCCGCCCGCCGCGACGCCCGACCCGGACGATGCCGTCCGCGCCGGCCTCCAAACGACTCTCGACACAGCCGGAATCCGGCGAAGGCACGGCGGTCGTCAGCGCCAGGTAGTCCCGCTCGACAGCGTGGACGCGGAACAAGCCTTCGAGAGCCGCGCGGGTCTGCTCGTCACAGGCGAGCAGGATGCAACCGGAGGTCTGTTCGTCGAGCCGGTGCACGGCCGAGACCCGCCGCCCCACCTGCCGCGACACGAGGTCGACCAACGTCGCCCCGCCGCGGCCGTCGGCCGGCACGACCAGCACACCCGCCGGCTTGTCGACCACCAGCAGGTGATCGTCTCTGTGCAGCAGCGGGATCGTCGCCATGCGCGCACGATCACCGGCACCGGCCGGCTAATGCAAGCGCAGGTCGAACTGCTGGATCTTGCGGTAGAGCGTGGCTCGGCCGATGCCGAGCAACTGCGCCGCCCGACGCACGTTGCCCTTGGTAGCCTGCAGGGCACGGCCGAGCAGGAACTTCTCTTCTTCCTCGAACGGCCGGATCGACTCCTCGGTCAGTTCGACCTCCTCCGCCGCCGCGTTGCCGGTGGTCGAGGCCGGGCCCACCGGAGCCGGGCCGCTCGCCGGAGCCATCAGGTGCTCGCGGTCGATCGGCGCGCCGCCGGCCATCAACTGCCCACGGCGCACGGTCGCCTCGAGTTGGGCGACGTGACCGGGCCACTCCATGCTCTCGAGCAGCATGCGTGCCGCCGGCGTGAAACCGTTGTGGTTGCGGCCCGACGACGGCACGCCGGCGTCGAGGATCGCGTCGCACAGCGCCGCGATGTCGTCGACGCGCTCGTGCAAACCCGGCACCAAGATCGGGAACGCGTGCAGCCGGTAGTAGAGGTCCTCCCGGAAGGCGCCGCGAGCCACCAACTCCGGGATGTGCGCCGAGGTCGTGGCGATCAACCTCGCCAGCGACGGCGCACGCGAACTCGACCGTTCCTTGAGGTGCTTGACGAGCACCTGCTGTGCGGCTGCCGAAAGCTTCTCGATCGATTCGAGCACCAGCGTGGTCTGGCTGCAGCACTCGATCTCCTTCGCCAGAGCATCGGCGCTGAGGGTGTCACACTCGTGCACGACGATCGGCTGCTGGCAGCGGCGGCTCTTCAGGTGGATCGCCCGCGAAGCCAGCGACTTGCCCGACCCGACCGGCCCCTCGATCAGAACGGTCGCGTCGCAGTCGGCCGCGCGCGAGATCGCGCTCTGCAGACGGCGCATCACCGGCGTGGCTCCGACCAGCGCCGCACCGGTGCGGATGCCGTCGACGATCCGTTCGAGTTCGGCCAGCCGCCGCGTGCGATCGCCCAGGGTCACGGCCAGGGCAATGGACGTGCGCAGGAACATGTCCTCGTCCGCGTTCTCATCGAAACGCACGACCGGCACGTCGCACGTCGCCGGCACCTCGTCGATGCACGACGAGTGGCAGAACAGGATGTCCGCCGGCTGCTCGGCCAAGGCCGCCGTCATCTCGGCCCAATCAGGGCACGCGAAGACCTCGTGACCGGCACGTTCGACGCCGGCCGCAAGTCGATCCGCGCCCTGCGGCGAAACCAGACCGACCCGCGCCCTGGCGCGGGTCGCATTCACGCTCCCGTTGAGTGCACTCGTCATGCTTATCCCGTAGAGAGATCGGCATTCGTCACTCCGCCGGTGAAGGGCGGCTTGCGCCCGCCGGTGACGGCAGCGCCCCGGGATCCGTCGATCGCGGCGTGCAACCCGCGACGGCAACGCCCGATCAGCCGTCGGTCAGGCGGCGCGACAGCTCGTCGAAATCGATCGACTCGACTTCCTCCTGACTGATCGGCGCCATGTTTCGGAACTTGCGGTACTCCTCGATGCTCGTCAGCTCCACGTAGTCGCGAGCGGTCATCAACTTGCCATCCTGGGTGCGGCGCGCGGTCGGCTTCTTGACCGCGGCGCGGTCCAGGGTCTGCTTGGCGCGATGGCAGATCGAGAGGGTGTTCTCGAGGTTGCCGCGGATCTTGGCGAGCCGATCCTCGTTCGCTCCCGGCGCGTTCATGCTCTTGGTGATCTTGGCGATCGCGACCTCGAGCACGGCGATCAGGCAGTTCAGCTTGGTCGCCAGGCGCGTGCGGTATTCGGTCGAGCCGAGGGATTCCGGGTTGTTGGGAGTGTTGTTGCTGTCGGCGGTCATAGGGTGAACCTCTTGAACTGCGTCGAGAAGAGCACCACCGGTGCCAAGTTGGTGACCCGACGCAAGACAGCGATGGCAACGCACGTGGGCGGCCCGCCCGCAGTCGGCCGAGCACGGCTCGTCGCGCCGATGCGACGGAAGCGGTCGCCAGAATCAGACGGCGACGGCGGAATGCGACGGGCGTTCGCCCGCCCATCCCAACGGCCCATCGGCCAGACGACCCGTCAATTCGCCAGCGCCTGCACGTAGATGTTGCGGGCGACGGAATCGAGCCGCTGCAGGGAGCCGCGCCCGGCCACCTGGAATGCGACGTTGTCATCCCAGAAGACCAGCGCACTGACTGCCGGATCCCGGAAGCGCCCGATGACGTTGGCGCCGCTGCCGGGCAGGCCACTGAACGGATCCGGCTGGTTCACCGCCTGCACCACCATGAACTCGTCGATGCCATCGGTGTAGGTCATCACCAGCTTCTGGTCACCGTTGATCGGGTCATCGTGGACCTCGACCTCGGCCAAGTTGTAGTCCGCGACAGCCGACGTGTCCGGATCGATCAAACCGGCGGTGCTGTTGAACAGGGGCAGGGCCGCCTGGAAGCAGGGCACGGACGTGATGTTGGCCGCGGTCAACGTCTGCGGGATCTGACCGACCGAGTTCGAGAAGGTGACGACTTCGATCTCGGCGAAGATCTGCAACTGACTGTCAAACTCGGCCACGAACAACGGCACACTGGTGATCGAATCGACGTCGACCACCCAGATCGCCTTGTCGCCCGCATTCGGGAACACGACCATGCGGCGAGCCACGCGGCCGGCGCGCACCACCGGCCCGAAGTCGTGCAGGGTGTAGTTCGCGCTCGCGCCGACGAGATCGCGCACCCGGAACGAAGCGTGCTTGAAGAACAGTTCGCCGAAGCGGCTGTAGGCCTGCTGCCACTCAAGGTAGAGAGGTGAGCCGGTCGGCTCGCCGACCACATCGAGGAAGGTGACGGCGAACTTGGGATCCGGCGTGCCGTTGGTGTCGACTTCGAGGCGCTCGCGAACGGTCACCACGTTGCCGTTCTCGTCGCGGAAGCGCCGCAACTGCTCGACCGTGTAGTCCTGGCTGAGCACCGCCTGCGCCATCGACGCGAGAGTCGGCAGGTTCGAACCCGTAACCTTGTTGATCGAACCACCGGCGACGGCCTTCTGCGCGCAGCCATCGACCGGACACGCGCAGACGGCGAGCATCGGCACGAGCAGGCCAATCAGCCGGTTGCGGATGGAAGCGGAAACGATCACGGGACGAAGGAGGTTGAGGCGGATTGTAACGAAAGGAATGGAGCCTGTCAGCTCACTGGCGGGATCCATAACGGGCGGTCGCGAACGGAGAATCCGGTGCACGATCCAAGTCGACGAATTGGATGCTCGGGGGCTCGGGCGACTCGCTGGCAATGACGACGAGCCCGACGATGAACGACGCGGCAGCGCCGACCAGCAGCATGCGCAGTCCGTTCGTGCGCGACCGCAAACGCACGGCGCGCTCCGCCTGCACGTCGGCGAGGATCGAGCGCCGCACGCCCGACCAGACGCTCGGCGGCGGTGAGGACGGGGCGCGGACCAACGATTCGGCGAGACCGGACCCCGCAAGAGGATCCCGCGTGAGCGAGGCTTGCTGCACGTCTTCGCCGCTCGGCAGACCCGCAACATTCGGCGGTTCGACGGCAGCGGACTCGACCCAGCGACCCAGGGCGCCGGCCTCGGCTCGCTCGGTCGCCCGCTCGTAGATCGAGTCCAACTCGGCCGAAACCCCATCGGCCGATGGCATCGCCGGCGTGCGCGCGAACTCGCCGCCGAGCCAGCGCGACAACGGCCCGGCGGCCCGGACCCGCGCAGCACAGAACGAGCAGGACTCGACGTGCGACGGGGCTTCACCGCCGTTCAGAAGTTCGCGCAGCGCAGCGCGGCACGACTGCGGAATACGGGGGCGGAGGCCGCTCATCCCACCCCCCCGAGTGAAGCGCTGGCCGCGCCGCCCGACTGATCCTCGGCATCCAGCTCCTTACTGACGTCGAGGTGCGGGAAACGGGTCCGGACGAGGTGTTCGAGAGCGAGGTGGGCACGCGCCAGGCGTGATTTGACAGTCCCCATCGACAGCTCGAGCGTCGCGGCCAGTTCTTCGTAGGACATTTCTTCGAGGTAGCGGAGCGCCAGGATCACGCGCAGCTTCGGGCTCAGCAGCGAGATGGCGGCCTGCACCTGATCTCCGACTTCGTGCACCGACGCGGCATCGCGCGGGCCGGGAGCTTCATCGACCGGCTCGACTTTGCCTTCCTGGTCCGCCAGCAAGGCGGGTCCGCGGCCGGCGGTGCGCCGGCGGTGGTCGATGCTGCAATTGACGACGATCCGGAACAGCCAGGTCGAGAACAGCGAGTTGCCCCTGAAGCTGGCGAGCTTGCGGAACAAAAGGGCGAAGCTCTCCTGGACGATGTCCAGCGCGTCACTCTGGTTGCCGGAGATGCGGAATGCGATCGCGTAGACACGCTCGCGGTAGCGGTGGAACAGCACCTCGAAGGCCTGCTGGAAGCCATCGCTGCCGGGGTCCCGGCAGGCCGCTACCAGTTCGGCATCGGGGTCTCGAAGAAGTTCCACGGCGCTTTGACGACGGTCAGTGGCCCCCGGGTTCCGTCGAACGCGAATCTTCCGCAAAGATCCAAGGTGGTCCGGCCAGCCGTAAACCCATCTGAGCCCGGGAGTAGCGCATCCATGAACGCCGGCGGCCCAGAGGAACGGGAGATCAGGGGATCAGTTGCCGCCAATCAATCCGGTGCCACCGGGGATCGTGATCGTCCAACCGACGGAAGACGGACAACTCGGGGCACACTCGAGGTCGTTCGCGTCCTCGCAATCGGCGGCGACGACGATGTAGGTCGTGCCCGCCGGGCCGGTGGTGTCCTCGAGCAACTCGAGCACGCAAACCTTGTTCGAGTAACCGACCACCGGTTGCGCCGGGATCGGGCTCAGCGTCTGGATGACGAAGCGGCCCGGGTCGTAGGGCACGATCGAAGAGATCCCGGCCGGCAGGTTGATCAGCGTCATGCCGCTGCTCAGCGCCTGGCCGGCGACCGTGGTCTCCGCGTAGATCGTGCACGGCAGGACCTGCTTCAGCACGCCCTCGGAAACCAGCGGGACCGAAAGCTGAACCCACACGCCATCGTGCGCGGTCACGCGTTCGCGATAGACGAGGCCGCCGGCGGCGAAGACGTTCAGCGGGAAACGAACTCCAGGCCATTCGGGCCGCTCGAGCCACGTGTCGAACGACTGGATCGCGGTCGCACCCGCACCCGCCGCCGTAGCCGGCGTGATCACACGGTGGAAGACGTGCATCCACGTGCGCGGGTCGCTCGACCCCGGCATCGGGCCAGTGATCACCACGCGCAACCGCTGATCGGGCGGCAACGGCGCGTTCTCGTGGCGCGGCTGCCCCCCTTCGACCACTTCGACGAAGTCGGGGACGGTGTCGCCATCCGTGTCCGGGTTGCTCACGTCGGTCAGCACGACCCACTCGACGGCATCTGGAAGGAAGTCCTCGTCGGTGTCGAGAGTCGCGGTCTCGTACGCGGCTACTGCCCCACTCGGCGAGAGCCAGTGCAGGGCTCCCGTTGCGAGGCCTGCGGCCATCAGGGTAACGGTGAACTTCCGACGCATTCAGGGACGCTGGGTGCCGATCTCTAGGACCGCGGGGCCGTGCGGTTTCACGGGGCACCTTGACGATGGATTGAATCATCCCCGCAGCCCCCTGGCAAGCGGCAGAAAGGCGGAGAACCCGTGGAAAGACGTCCCGAACCGGCCGGGAGGGGCGGGCAAACGGGGCCGGGCATTGTGTTTCCGGGGTTCGCTCGATAAGACCGGCGCATCGCGCGCCCGTAGCTCAGTTGGATAGAGCGACGGTCTCCGAAGCCGTAGGTCAGAGGTTCGACTCCTCTCGGGCGTGCCACTCCGGGCCTTGTTTCCCCTCAAGCGAAACGATCCTGCGGCCCGGTGCCCACCCATGGCCACGCCGACGCTCGCCTACGACATCGACGCCAGCCGCCCCGCCCAGCGCGAACTCGATGTGCGCGTCCGGTTCGCGGGGGTCACCGCTGACGAAGTCGAGTTCTTCCTGCCCGTCTGGACCCCGGGGAGCTACCTGGTGCGCGAGCATGCCCGGCATCTGTCGCGAGTCGTCGCACTCGAGCCGTCGAGCGGGCGCGAGCTGCGGTGCGTGAAGAGCACGAAGAACCGGTTCCGCATCGCCCGCGATGGCGCGGACGCCATCGAGCTACGCTACCGCGTCTACGCGCACGAGCTCAGCGTGCGCACCTGTGACCTCGATCCGGGGCATGCGTTCTGGAACCACACCGGGGTCCTGCTGTGGCCCTTGGGGCACGAATCGCTGGCCGCCACGATCCGCGTGACGCACCCGCCGCAGTGGAGCCTGCACTGCAGCCTGCCGGCCGGAAGTCACGCCCTCGCCGCCAGCGGGCCCGGCGAAGCCGTCGTGCGCGCGGACGACCTGGACCAGGCGTTGGACGCGCCGGTGCTGCTGACCGCCGGCCCCCGACTGGCGTTCGAGTTCGACGGCGTGCCGCACGGCATCGTGCTCGACGGCCTCGGCACGATCAGCCCACCGGACAGCCTGGTCGACGACCTGAAGGCGATCGTCGCCCAGGCCGCCGCCGTCTTCGGCTCGAACCTGCCGTACGCGAACTACCTGTTCCTGGCGATGTTCGCCGACGAGGGTTACGGCGGAATCGAGCATCGCGACTCGTCGGTGTTGTTGATGCCGCGCACGTCGCTGACCACCGCACGCGGGTATCGCGACTTCCTGGCGCTCGCCGCCCACGAGCTGTTCCACGCCTGGAACGTCAAGCGCCTGCGTCCCCGGGAACTGTGGCGCTACGACTACGAGCGCGAGAACTACACCCGACTGCTCTGGCTGATGGAGGGGTGGACCGCCTACTACGACGACCTGCTGGTCGCACGGGCCGGCCTGATGTCGCACCAGGACTACCTGGACGCGATGGCCAAGAACGTGCAGGGCATGCGCACCGCCCCCGGCCGCTTCGAACTCAGCCTCGAAGAATCGAGCTTCGATGCGTGGCTGCGCCTCTACCGCCCCGACGAGAACACCCGCAACTCGTCGCAGAATTACTACGGCAACGGGGCCGTCGCGGCCCTGTGCCTCGACCTCGCCATCCGCCGCGCCAGCTCGGGCCGACACTCGCTCGACGACGTGCTCCGACACCTCTGGCAGCACACCTTCGAGCAGGATCGAGGCTACGTGCTGGCCGACGTCGAGGAGGCCGTGCGCACCCTGGCGGGCGAAGCCGAAACCGAGTTGCTGCACGCGATGGTGCAAGGCCCCCTCGACCCGCCGCTCGCAGACCTCTTGCAGGACGTCGGCGCCAACCTGAACAGCGAGGATCTCGGCCGCCCCTTCCTCGGCATCACGTTCAAGGCCGGCACCACGATCGCCGCATCCGTCATCCGCGGCAGCCCCGCCTTCGACGCCGGATTCGCCCCCGCGGACGAACTGCTGGCCGTGCAGGATCTCCGGGTGACTGCCAGCAACTGGCGCACGGTCCTCGATGCCGTCGCGCGAATCGGCGAGCCACTCGACGTCCTGGTCGCCCGCCGCGGCGTGATCGTCGGCTTGACGGTGACGCCGAGTGCCGGCCCGGGCACCGCGCACATCGCACTCGACGAATCCGCCGGGCCACAGGAACTGGCCGCGCGGCGTGCGTGGCTCGGTGCCAACTAATCGGCCAGCGAAGCGCGCCCAATGAAGCTGCCCAACAAGGGAAGCTGCCCAACAAGGCATTGCTGCAAGGCACTACTGCAGCTTCGCGTGCGAACCGTCGCAATAGGGCGCGTTGCAAGTCGTTCCGCACGCACACCAGACGACCGTGCGCGGCTCGTCGAAGATCACCTTGAGCGGTGTCACCTCCGTGCCCCGGTGGGTGCCGTCACAGTAGGGATAGCGGGAACTTCTCTGGCAGCGGCACCAGGCGTACTTGCGCGCTTCGCAGCGGTCGACGAACGGCCCCTTGGTGACGCGTCCCGGCGGCTGTGGCTGAGGGTCCGTCACGGCGCTTCTCCGATCAGCGGAACTTGCGAATGACGCCGCGAACCACACCGCGAAGCTGCACGCGGTTGGTGAACAACGGCTCCATCTCGGAATTGGCCGGCTGCAAGCGGATCATGCCGTTCGGCTCGCGGTAGAAGCGCTTCAGCGTGGCTTCTTCATCCTCGAGGATCGCGACCACGATGTCCCCGTCGTTGGCCGTTTCGCGGCGCTCGACCACCACGAGGTCGCCGTCGTCGATATGGTCTTCGATCATCGACTTGCCGCGCACGCGGAGCAGGTAGATGCGGTCGCCGGTCGGCACGAGATCGGTCAACGGCAGGTCTTCGCGTTCTTCGAGCGCCTCGATCGGCCGACCGGCCGCGATCATGCCGACGAGCGGCACGCTCGGCAGCTCGGCCTCGCGGGTCGGCGCGTCTTCGGCATCGGGGTCGTAGAGGATGGCCACCGCACGGGCCTTGGCCCGATCGCGATGGATCGCCCCCTTGCGAGTGAGTTGGTTGAGGTGCTCGTGGATCGTGATCTTCGAGACTCCGAGCGCCCGAGCCGCCTCGTCGAGTGTCGGCGCGATGCCGTGCTCTCGCCGGTAGTCGCGGAAGTAGCGCAGCACCCGGATCTGCTTCTCGGTCAGCATCAACTCCATCGCGGATTCTCCATCAGGGCCTTTCTTCTCCATCGAGACCTGTCGTGTCGGGGGTGTTGGCGTGATCCCCCGGCCGAACGTCAGGCGAACACCGCCAAGACCAGGAAGGTCACGATCATCATACAGGCACCGAACAACTCGAACGCATGCCGAATCCGGTTTCGAGTAAACTCCCCGTCTCCCAGGTGGCGGCCGGTTCTGCCCGGAACCTCTCGAACTGCCTTGGGGGCAGCTCGACGCAGGCGCTCCGGGAAACCTTCGTCGACCCACACCGTGGTCCTTCCACCGCGGCGACGGCGGCTCGACGCCATGCGCCAAGTAGTGGAATGCGCGCTGGTTACGTCCGCGCTCCGACTACCGCCTGCCGCTGCCACGGCCGCGCCCCATCGGACGTGATGACTCGTGCGCAAGTGCGCCAGCCCGGCCGGGACGCGGCGCGGATCGCTGTCGTGGGGGCTACGCAGGGGGAGAGTCTGTTGGCCGAGCTTCACCATTCTTGGTCCTGGGTTCTGGGTTTGTTAGGCTCCAAGTTAGCCAGGTGTTCACCGTTGTCAACACGGCGTTCGGGTTTTCTTTGGTCTCCTCTGTCCGCACCCCCGATGGCATCATGGCGAAGCCCGAAATACGGCACGCTTGCGGACTGTTGCGGTAGCTGTCATGCAGCGTCGAGCTGTCCCTGCCACTCGCCGGATGCAACGCGCCACCGACAACCTGCGGGCCGACCATCGCTTGGTGGAACGCGCCGTCCAAACGCTGGCCGCGATCGCCGACACCGTTCGGGATGGCGGCGAGTTCCCGGCAGAGGACTGTGCCGCGGTGCTGCGGTTCCTGCGTGAGTGGGTGCTGGCGGTGCACATGCGCAAGGAAGACGACATGCTGGCGCCGGCGGTCGCGATGCGCGGCGACGAGCAGGCCGCCGCCACGGTGGGCGAACTCCTGCGCCTGCGCGAGGAGATCGAAGAGCTCTCGCACGCGCTGGTGTTGTTCTGGGAACCCGCGGGGGACCTCACCCAGACGGAACGATGCGGCTTCGCGGTGACGGCCGACGCCATGGTGCAGCGCCTCTCCCGCCGGCAGCAGCTCGAGGAAGAGATCCTGTTCCCCGCCTACGACCGGGACGTGCCGGCCGACGACCAGCTCGGCTGGCTGGCACGGTTCGCCCAGCTCGAAACGGACCGTGGCTCGCGGGCAGACTGGGCCGCCCGCATCGGCGAACTCGCCGACCGCTGGCGGTAGGCGACGGCGGGCTTGTAAGGTCGGGGCTGCATGAACCTCAAACTCGAGCGTCCCCTCGTCTTCCTCGACTTCGAAACCACCGGACTCGACGTGCAGAACGACCGCATCCTCGAGCTGGCGTTCGTCCGCCTGCTACCGGACGGCAGCCGCGAGCAGCTCGTGCAACGCATCAATCCGGGCATCGAGGTCAGCAAGACGGCCGCCAAGGTCACCGGCATCCACTCGAACGACGCGATGGGGCTCTTCTGGGGGCCGCCGCTGCGCAAGGTCGGCGACAAGCTGCTCGACTTCCTCGGCGACAGCGACATCGGCGGCTTCAACCAGATCAACTACGACATGCCCCTGTGGCGGAACGAGTGCAAGCGCCACGGCATTCCCTACGAGGACGGCGATCGCTGCCAGATCGACGTGAAGGTCATCTTCAACACCTGTGAGAAGACCTGGGATCGATTCCTGATGGGGCCGCGCAATCTGTCGGCTGCTGTGCGGCACTACTGCGGGCGCGAACTCGAAGGCGCCCACGCCGCCGAGAACGACACGCACGCGACCATCGACGTGCTGCTGGCGCAGCTCGAACGCCACCCCGATCTGCCGCGCACGGTGAAGGGCCTGGGCGACTTCTGCCTGCGCAACAGTGACCCCGATCGCGACGACGAGCCACGCGCGGCCGCCGGCGGTGCTGGCCTGTGACGTTCACGACGCGCCTGCGCTATCGCTTCGGCGACATCGACGACGCCGGCATCGCCTACTACCCGAAGCTGCTGCACTACTTCCACCAGGCGTTCGAGGACTGGTGGAGCGACGCACTGGGTCACCCCTATCCGCGTCTCTTGCACGACGATCGGCTCGGATTCCCGGCGGTCAAACTCGAAGCCGAGTTCTTCGCCCCGATCCGATACGGCGACGAGCCGGACGTGCATCTAGGCATCCTGCGCATCGGCGCTTCTTCAGTGACGTTCGGCATGTGGATGACGACCGGCGACGACGCGCGCCCGCTGTGTCGCGCGCGTATCGTCACCGCGACGGTCGACATGGACACGATGCAGGGGCGCAGACTGCCGGACGAATGGCGCGCGCGGTTCGCGGCTTTCGCAATCGACGAGGCGGAGTTCCCGGTCGGCAGAGAGCGATAGCGGGGTAGGCGGAATATGCGCGGTTGCGGGCGACTCGAATACACCTCGAGACAATGAGTCAACACTCGCCCAGCTTCTTCGCCTGACAGCGCAGTCGCTGCAATGCCCGTTGGAAGATCCTCCTGACGTTGGCCCGATCCGTATTCAGCACCCGCGCCGCTTCACGTATGCTTCTGCCCGATCTCAGCAGGACCTCAACAACCTGTAATTGCCGACTTGTCAGGACACGCGTAAACGCATCCGGCATGCGACCACCCACGATGCGCCTCCCGAGGCACTCTCGCAAAGGATCGCTCTCCAGATCCTCCGCATTCTCGAATCGCATTTCGCGCCGCCTAGCCCGCCCCAGCGATCTCGCCGTATTTACCCCACAGCGAAACGCCCAGGCCACGTCGTTCCGGACCGAGCGATCCGATAGAACCCGCGACTCTCAGCGTTCCAATACGTATACGACAGCATCGTCCTCAACTTGGCGATTCAGAGTTGCCGATCGCGCACCCCGGCGCGCCGCGAGTTCAATCCGCACTAACCCGATCTATGCATGAAGCAGCGCCCCCGGTGCGTGCAATCCGCGTCCAGGCAAGGAAGGCGACTGCAGAAGCGCAGGCGTGGCCGTGGCCACGC